>NZ_JBHTVC010000094.1:0-11084 GCF_042793275.1 Isoptericola sp. NPDC056578 | reverse complement strand
GCCCTTCGCCGGTGTTGAGGTGGCTCAGCGGCCCCGCAGGCCCTTGCGGTCCGGGCGGGCCTTCATCGGGTCGACGCCCTTCGGGATCGGCAGGCGGGCGCCGCCCAGCGCCTTGAGGCGCTTCTTGACCTGCTCCGCCTCGGGCTTGGTGAGGCTCCGCTTGAGCTTCTGCACCTTCTTCGCGACCTTGGGCAGCGGGACCTGCCCCTCCTCGTTGCCGACCTGGATGAGGGTGATCGGCACGTTCGGCAGGACGCGCGCCGTCTTGCGACGCTCGTCCTCCAGGAGGCGCTGCACCCGGTGCGCGGGGCCCTCGGAGACCAGGACGACGCCCGGGCGGCCGACGCCGCGGAAGACGAAGTCCTGGGTGCGCGGGTTGATCGCGACCGGCTCGTCCGCGAACTCCCACCCGCCGCGGACGGTGCCGAGCGCCGCCCGGGCGGCGCCGGGCTGGCCCTCGATCTGCGTGTACGCGGCCTTCTCGGCCTTACGCGTCAGGGTGAACATCGCGCCCAGCGCCGCGAACGGGACGCCGAGCACCACGATGTACAGGATCTGGAAGCCGGTCGGCAGGTCGAGCAGCAGGACGATCGCGGCGACGACCGCGAGGATCCCGACGAACACGCCGAGGATCAGCCACGTCACCGTGGGGTCCTGCTTGCGCGTCATCTGGTACGCGGCCCACACCTGGTGGTACCAGCGCTGCTTCTTGGGCTTCTTCTGCTTGCCGGTGGCGTCAGCGGGCGCGCCGGCGTCGGACTTGGTGCGGGCCATGGTCGTCAAGTCTAGTGGGCCCGCGGCGCAAGAAGGCTCGCGGCCTCCTGGCGCGACGTCGTCGGCTCCGCGAGGTGCGCGAGGGACTCCGGGATGGGCAGGCCGCGGCGCGTCATCGCCTGGCCCCACAGGCGGCCCGCGCGGTACGACGAGCGCACCAGCGGCCCGGCCATGACGCCCAGGAAGCCCATCTCCTCGGCCGCCTCGGACAGCTCGACGAACTCCTCCGGGCGCACCCACCGGTCGACCGGGTGGTGGCGGAGCGACGGGCGCAGGTACTGCGTGATCGTCACGAGGTCGCAGCCGGCGTCGTGCAGGTCCTGCAGCGCGTCGCGGGCCTCGTCGATCGTCTCGCCCATGCCGAGGATGAGGTTCGACTTGGTGACGAGGCCGGCCTCGCGCGCCCGGGTGAGCACGGAGAGCGAGCGCTCGTAGCGGAAGGCGGGGCGGATCTGCTTGAAGATGCGCGGCACCGTCTCGACGTTGTGCGCCATGACCTCGGGCCGCGACTCGTTGACGACGTCGAGCAGCTCGGGGATGGCGTTGAAGTCGGGGATGAGCAGCTCGACGCCGGTGCCCGGGTTGAGGGCG
This sequence comes from Isoptericola sp. NPDC056578, assembly GCF_042793275.1. Taxonomy (NCBI): domain Bacteria; kingdom Bacillati; phylum Actinomycetota; class Actinomycetes; order Micrococcales; family Promicromonosporaceae; genus Isoptericola; species Isoptericola sp. NPDC056578. The sequence continues at coordinate 9,719 of NZ_JBHTVC010000094.1, read as the reverse complement.
TGGATCTGGCGCACCGTCTCCGCGTACAGCCAGGCGCCACCGTCGGCGAGGTCGTCGCGGGCGACGCCGGTGATCGTCGAGTACTTCAGCCCCATCGTCCGCACGGACTCGGCGACGCGACGCGGCTCGTCGGCGTCGAAGTCGGCCGGCTTGCCCGTGTCGATCTGGCAGAAGTCGCAGCGGCGGGTGCACTGGTCACCGCCGATGAGGAACGTGGCCTCGCGGTCCTCCCAGCACTCGAAGATGTTGGGACAGCCCGCCTCCTCGCACACCGTGTGCAGGCCCTCGCCCTTGACCAGGCCCTTCAGCTCCCGGTACTCGGGACCCATCGTGGCCTTCGTCTTGATCCACTCGGGCTTCTTCTCGATGGGGGTGGCGGCGTTGCGGGCCTCGATGCGCAGCATGCGGCGGCCCTCGGGTGCGATCGTCACGGGTGTCTCCCGGTCGTCGTCGAGCAGGTGGACGTCGGGCGGGCGGAGCCTGTGCGGACCCTGACCGCCGGACATCGTCAGACTACGTGAGGGGGGTGTCCCGGCGCCGCGACCTGCTCACCGTGTGGACGTGACCTCAGCAACACCCGGCGCGGCCACGGTCGACGTGGGGGCCGCGCGCAGGGGGCCGAGGTGGCGGGCGAGGGCGTCGACGAGCGGGGCCCGCACGTCGTCGAGGGTGACGCGGCGACCGGTCTCGATCGTCAGCGAGGTCACGTCCGCGTCGGTGATGCCGCACGGCACGATGCTGTCGAACCGGCTCAGGTCCGGGTCGCAGTTCAGGGCGATGCCGTGCATGGTCACGCCCTTGGCGGTGCGCACGCCGATGGCGCAGACCTTGCGCTCGAGGCGGTCGCCGTCGGCGGCGAACCAGACCCCGGTGCGGTCGGTGACCCGGATCGTCGCGAGGCCGAACCCGGCGCAGACCTCCATGACGGCCTCCTCGAGCGCGCGCACGTACGCGACGACGTCGATGGGCTCGGCGAGCCGCAGGATCGGGTAGACCACCTGCTGTCCCGGGCCGTGCCAGGTGATCTTGCCGCCGCGGTCGACGTCGACGACGGGGGTGCCGTCGGTGGGGCGCTCGTCGCGGTGCGTGCGCCGACCGGCCGTGTAGACGTCGGGGTGCTCCACGACGATCAGCGTGTCGGGGCGGTCGCCGGTGACGACGTCGGCGTGCACGCGGCGCTGGAGCTCCCACGCCTCGTGATACTCGGTCAGTCCGGGCAGCGTCATCACGTCCACCCGACCGAGGCTAGCCCCATGCGGTGCGGTCAGTCGTCGGCGTCGCGTTGCGCGCGCACGAGGGTGACGAGGATCTCACGGAGCCGCGCCACGTCGTCGTCCGCGAGCCCGCGGGCGGTGAGGTCCTCCGCGGGCTGCAGGCGGCCCGCCTCCGCGGCGGCGCGGCGGCCGGCGTCGGTGACCGCGACGGCGCGGCGGCGTCGGTCGCGCGGGTCGGCGCCGCGGGTGACGTACCCGGCGCGCTCGAGCCGGGCGACCACGCGGCTCATCGTCTGCTCGGTGACGCCGTTGAGCGTGGCGAGCTCGCGCTGCGTGCGCGGCCCGGCGAACAGGTGCAGCAGCACCGGGAAGCCCGCGTGGTTGAGGTTCCAGCCCGCGAGGTGGGCGTTCCAGTCGTGCTCGATGCGGCGCACGACGGTGAACAGCAGCCGCCCCGTGGGCCACTCGCCCGGGTCGTCGCTCGTGGGGTCGACCGGGTCCGGCCAGGAAGTCTCGTCACGACCGTCGTCGAGCTGCACTTGCTTCCTCCCTGGTGCGCCGTCAGAATGCTCAGCATGCTGAGTAATCAGGCGCGGGGCAATCGGGGTCGAGGTCTGCTGCGGGGCCTCGTCATTCTGGCAGCGATCGGGGTCTGGCTCGCGATCGGCGCGTTCGGGGGCCAGGCCCAGGGCAGCCTGAGCAGCGTCCAGACCAACGACGACGCGGCGTTCCTGCCCGCGAGCGCGGAGTCCACGCAGGCTGCCGAGCTGGCCGAGCAGTTCACCGACTCCGAGACGCTGCCCGCCCTGGTCGTGGCCGAGACCGCGGACGGGTCGAAGCTGACGCAGGAGCAGCTCGCCGACGTCCAGGCCTACGCCGACGCGGTCGCCGACGCCCCGCTCGAGGGGACGTCGGGCGACGAGCCGCGCACCGTCGGCGACCTGAGCATCGCCGCCCCCGTCGTGGTGCCGTCCGAGGACGGGCAGGCGGCCCTCGTCGTCGTCTCGCTCGACGCCGCGCAGGCCTCCGAGGACCTCGGCGCCGACGAGTCGAGCGGCTCCGAGCTCGCGGTGGGCGCCCTCCGGGCGCTCGCCGGCGCGGACGTCGCCGACGGCGGGCTCACCGGGACGGGGCTCGAGGCCTGGGTCACGGGGCCCGCGGGCTTCGTCGCCGACCTCGTGAGCGCGTTCGGCGCGATCGACACCGTGCTGCTGCTCGTGGCCCTCGGCGCGGTCCTGGTGATCCTCGCGCTCGTCTACCGCTCGCCGTTCCTGCCCTTCGTCGTGATCCTCACCGCGGTCCTGGCCCTGTGCCTGGCGGGGCTGGTGGTCTACCACCTCGCCGCGAACGACGTGCTGACGCTGAACGGCCAGTCGCAGGGCATCCTGTCGATCCTCGTCGTGGGCGCCTCCGTGGACTACGCCCTGCTCCTGGTGGCCCGCTACCGCGAGGAGCTGCGGGTCACCAGCTCCCCGTACACCGCGATGCGCCGCGCCGTCCGCGCCTCGATCGAGCCGATCGCGGCCAGCGCGGGCACGGTGATCGTCGGGCTGCTGTGCCTGCTGCTGTCGGACCTCTCGTCGAACCGCAGTCTGGGACCGGTCGCCGCCATCGGCATCGTCGCCGCGTTCCTGTCGGCCACGACCCTGCTGCCGGCGATGCTGCTCGTCGGCGGGCGCCGGGCCCGGTGGGTCTTCTGGCCCCGCGTGCCGCACGCGCTCGGCCGGCACTCCGACGCGCCGGAGCCCACCACCATGACGCCCGCGACCACCACCTCGACGACGGCGACCACCACCTCGACGACGGCGGCCGCCGCCCCGACGGCGGAGGACGCCGACGACGACACGCACGTGGACGTCGCGGGGCACGGCGTGTGGTCGCGCGTCGCCGGCTTCGTGGGACGGCACGACCGCGTCGTGTGGGTCGCCACCGCCGTGGTCCTGGCGGCCGGCGCCGCGTTCGTGCCCACCCTGGACGCGAACGGCACCGGTGACTCGGAGGTCTTCCTCACGCAGGTCGACTCCGTGGACGGCGAGGAGGCGCTCACCCGCCACTTCGAGGGCGTGTCCGCACAGCCCGCGATCGTGATCGCCCCCGAGGCCGACGCCGACGCCGTCGTGGAGGCCGCCGAGGCCTCCGACGGGATCACCGCCGCGACGGTCGTCACCGACCAGCCGGCCACCGCGCCGGGCATGCCGGCCGAGGGCGACCCGCTGGTCGTCGACGGGCAGGTGCGCGTCGACGTCACGACCGAGGCGCCGTCCGACAGCCAGGCGGCGGTCGAGGCCGTGGCCGACCTGCGCACGGTTGTGCACGACGTCAGCCCCGACGCGCTGGTGGGCGGCGCGGCCGCCGAACGGCTGGACACGCAGCTCGCCGGCCAGCACGACCTGCGGGTGATCGTGCCGGTGGTGCTCGCCGTGATCCTCCTGATCCTCGTGCTGCTGCTCCGGTCGGTCCTGGCCGCCGTGCTGCTCATGGCCGCGAACGTGCTGTCGTTCGGGTTCGCCCTCGGCGTCTCGGCACTGGTGTTCAACCACGTGCTCGACTTCCCGGGCGCGGACCCGGCCGTGCCGCTGTACGCGTTCTGCTTCCTCGTGGCGCTGGGCGTCGACTACTCGATCTTCCTCATGACGCGCGTGCGCGAGGAGAGCCTGCAGGTGGGCACCCGGCGGGGCGTGCTGCGCGGCCTGGCCGTCACCGGCTCCGTCATCACGTCGGCGGGCGTGGTCCTCGCCGCGACGTTCGCCGCCCTCGGGGTCATCCCGCTGCTGTTCCTCGCCCAGCTCGCCGTCATCGTCGCGTTCGGCGTCCTCGTGGACACGCTCGTGGTGCGCAGCCTGCTCGTCCCCGCGCTCGTGCACGACGTCGGCGACCGGGTCTGGTGGCCGTCGCGGCTCGCCCGGGCGGGCGGGGACGGCACCACGACCGGCACGACCCGCTGACGGACGACGGCGCGCGGACTGTCCCGCGCGCCGTCGCCCGGTCGGCGCCTACCGGGACCGCAGGGTCCCGTCGGCCCGGAAGGCGGGCCGCAGCCCGGCGAGCTGGGTCGCGCCCACCTCGGCCGCCGGCCCCCCGTACACGGCGTTGTACAGGAGGTTGAACGACGACCGCGGCAGCGACCGGAACGTCACCTCGCTCCCGTAGGTGACCACCGTGCCCTTGCCGACGTCGAACGACACGACGTTCGCCGTCCCCGCGACGTGTTCCTCGCCCCGGAGGTACCCGCTGGCGAGCACGTCCTGGTCGGGATAGGTCGAGACCACGTCGGCCCCCGGGCCCGTCGGGGTCCACGCCTGGGTGTCGTAGAGCCAGACCGGCCAGCTCTCCGGCATGCCCCACGCGACCATGTCCGAGGTGTCGAACTCCTGGTTGAGCAGGCTGCCGCCTGTCGCGAACTCCTCGTCGTCGTCCGGCAGGGCCGGTTCGATCGGCAGGTCCAGCAGCTCCTGCGCGGTGGCGACCGAGTCGCCGACCGCCAGCAGCGTGCCGCCCTGGCGCACGAACTGGGCGAGCTTGCGCCAGCCCTTCGCGCCGACGCCGTACGCCCACGCGAACTCCTCGTCGTACTTCGCCGGGTCGAGGCCCTCGACGACGTCGTCCTTCGAGATGCCCTGCGGGAGCACGATCGTGTCGTAGACGTCGATCAGGCGACCGCTCTGAAAGTCCTGGGCGCCGACGACGTCGTAGTCGACGCCGTACTCGTCCATGACCCACATGTCCCACCCGCCGGGCATGTTGTTCGCCCCGCGCAGGAGGCCCACCCGGGTGCGGGGCTTGAGCTGGATCCCCTCCACCGCCGGCGCCGACCGCGCGGCGGTGACCTGCAGGCCGACGTCGGCGCTCGCGGTGTCGAGCACCCGCCGCGCCTGCGGCGTCGCCGGCACGACGTACGTCCCGGCAGGGTAGGTGGTGCCGGCGTCGGCGAACTCCTGCCCGGCGCGGAACGTGGTGATGTTCGCCTTCTGCAGGGCGGCGGCCACGGGGATCGTGCCGTACGACTCGGGCCGCACCAGGTAGGCGCCGCCCGTCGGCGGGGCCGCGGGCATCGACACCTCGGGCACCTCGACCGACTCCACCCGGTCCGTCGGCACCTCGACGGGTGCGGAGACGGGGACGACATCGACGCCGAGCTGCAGGGGCAGGCTCGTCGTGGCTTCCGCGTACGGCAGGTCGTCGACCGGGTACTCGTCGGTGCCGAGGAGCTGGTCCACCCAGTTCCCGAGCGGCTGCCGGGTCCGCACGACGTACGAGCCCTCCGGGAAGTCCCGGCCCCCGGCGGTGAACGGCTCCGTCGCCCGGTCGATCTCGACCTGGGTCCAGTCCAGTCGCTCGAGCATCTCGAACGTCGCGTACGGGTCCCGCTGGTCGGCGTCGACCACGTAGGCCTCCACCCCGGACGCGACGCCGTTCTCTGCGAACTCGCGGGGCGCGGAGTAGAGGTTGTCGTACAGCAGGTCCTCGCCGTTGCGCGCCACGTACTCCATGCCGGAGTAGGTGGCGGTCTCGGCATACTCGACGATGTCGCGCAGCGTCCAGGTGTCCTTGTCGTAGGGCTGGATGAGGTCCTGGGTGGGGGTCTGCGGCCCGAGGGGGCCGCCGTCCTTCGACCTCTGCGGGTAGGCGAGGTCCGTCGCCGAGGCGATCTCGGTGAGGTACACCCCCGTGCCGGTGAAGGGGAAGAACCCGACCGGCTGCTCCAGCGTCCAGTAGATGTGGTAATCGTCCGTGCCGACGCCCTTCTTGCCCTCGGCCGTGAGGTCGCGCATGGCGTGCTGGCCGACCGCCGAGCTCGACGCGTTCGAGTTCGCCGGCACGTTCGGGCTCGTCACGCCGCCGTACGGCGGCACGAAGATCCGCTCACCCGAGTTGCCCTGCTGATGCATGATGTGCGTCATCACGGGCCGGTACTTCTGCGTCAGGCCGAGGCGGTAGCGCGCCTCGACCTGGGTGAACATCGTCCAATCACGGTTGTCGTCGTGGCCCGTGTACTTCTGGTACAGGTCCGGGTAGACGCGGGCGAGGTCCGTGCCCGCGGTGCGGTCGAAGTGGTCGACCACCTTGACCTGGCCGTCGGGGTTCTGCGACGGGACGAGCATGATCACCGACTGCGTGAGCACCTCCTCGGTGAACTCCGAGTCCTCGGTGGCGAGCCGGTGCACGATGTCGTTGATCGCCTGCCCGTTCCCGACCTCCGTGGAGTGCACGGTGGCCTCCAGGTGGTAGATCGGCACGCTCCGCGCGGCCAGCTCCTTCGCCTCGTCCGGCGTCGTCGACCGGGGGTCGGAGAGCCGCTGGTTGAGCGCGACGATCTCGTCGAGCCGCTCCAGGTTCTCGGGCGAGCTGATGAAGACGGTCGCGTACTCGTTGCCCTCGGTGGTCTCGCCCACCGTCTCGTACTCGACGCGGTCGGACTCCTGCGCCACGCTGCGCAGGTAGTCCAGCACGTCCGGGTAGGCGGCGAGCCGTCCCTCCGCGCCCATCTCGAACCCGAAGAACTCCTCGGGCGTGGCGATGTCCGCCGTCGCCTCCGGCAGCGCGGCGTCGCGGACGGCGGGGGACCGTGCCTGCGACCCTGCGGCGACCAGGCTGGTGGAGATCAGAGCTGCTGCCGCCGTGATGGCGACGGTGGTACGTCGTCGTGCCATGAGCTGCTCCTTTCGCGCGACCCTGCCGCCGGGTGCGGTGGGGTCGCGCCCACGCTATTGCCGAGGGCGACTTTTCTCTTGGCGAGGTCGCGCCCGGCGGGCCGTTCCACCGTCCAGCGGCGTCCCTCGTGCACCATGGAGGTCATGACCGCACAGGGCGAGGCGACGACGGACAGCTCGGCCGACCAGGGGCCGGACGGGGGGATCGTGCCTCCGCCGCGCCTGGCGATCGTCGGGTACGGGGGAGCGGGCCGGGAGATCCACGCCCGCCTCGCGGCGGAGGCCGGGCTCCCGGTGACGGCCGTCGTGACGCGCGACCCCGGCCGGCGCAACCAGGCCGCGGGGGACTGGCCGGGAGCCCGGCTGCTGTCGGACCTCGACGAGCTGATCGCCGCCCGCCGCGCCTACGACCTCGTCGTGGTGGCCAGCCCCACGACCCTGCACGCCGAGCACGCCGCCGCCCTCGCCCGCGCGGAGATCCCGTTCGTGCTCGACAAGCCGATCGGGCTCGACGCGCACCAGGCACGCGCCGTCGTCGAGGAGGCGGCCGCCACTGGTACCCCGTTCACCGTCTTCCAGAACCGGCGCTGGGACCCCGAGCAGCTCACCCTCGTGGGCCTGCTCGATGCCGGTGGCCTGGGTGACGTGCACACGTTCGAGCGGCGCTGGGAGCGCTGGCGGCCGGTCCCGCGGCAGCGGTGGAAGGAGAACGACCCGGTCGGTGGCGGGCTGCTGCTCGACCTCGGCCCGCACCTGGTGGACTCGGCGACGCAGCTGTTCGGCCGCGTCCGGTCCGTCTGGGCGCAGACCCGCAAGCTCACCACGCCCACCGAGGACGACGTCTTCCTCGTCCTGGAGCACGAGGCCGGCGGCGGCCGCGCGGGGAGCCCGCACGCCGTCGTGTCGCGGCTCTGGGCGGGGTCGGTCGTAGGCGCTCCCGGCCCTCGGACCCGCGTGCTCGGGTCGGCGGGCGCCTACCTGGTGACGACCTTCGAGCAGGACGCCTCCCCGCTCGAGGTGCTGGACGACGACGCGCCCGAGGGGTCGGTCGGCTGGCTCACGCGCGGCCGCGACCGGCGCGCCGTGCCCGCGGCCCCGGGCGGCCACGCCGACTTCTACCGCGCGCTGGGGCCGTGGCTGCACGGGGACGAGCCCGCGCCCGTCGACCCGGCCGACGCCGTGCGCACCGCCGAGGTGCTGGACGCGGCCCGGGTGTCGGCGCGCGAGGGGCGTCGCCTCACCCTCTGACCCTCGCCTGTGGATGACGGCGACGACGGGCGGCCGCGACCGTGTTCGATGGCTCCGTGCCCACCCAGACGCTGCCGATCCCGACCGACGCCGGCGCCCGCGACGCCCTCCTGGAGCGCGTGCGCGCGCTCGCGGCGCTCCGGCACCCGTGCGTGGAGCTCGTGGTGGCCGTCGACGTGCGCGACGACGGGACCCTGGCCCTGCGGCGGGGCGGCGCCGCGACCGACCTGCCCACCGTGCTCGCCGTCCGCGGGCGCCTGACCTCGCGGGAGGCGGCGGGGGTCCTCGTCACCGTGGCGCGCGGGCTCGCCGCGCTGCACAGCGCCGGGCTGCGGCAGGGGAGCGTGGGCGCGCAGGACGTGGTGCTCGACCCCGGTGGCAGCGCGCTCCTGCGTCCGCGGGCCGACCTCGCAGGTGCCGACGGCGCCGACGGTGCCGACGGTGTCGCCGATGACCCGGCTGCCGGTGAGGCGGCGGACGTGCACGCGCTGGCGAGGCTCGTCGCCGACCTGCTCGGCGACCGCGGCGACGACGACGCGACCGCGCTGCGCGCCGTGCTGGCCCCGGCGGCGGCACCCGACCCGCGGGTGCGCCCGGAGGCCGGCACGCTCGCGGCCCAGGCGGACACGGCCGTCGCCACCGAGCCCGTGCGGCTCCCCGAGCCGGCGGCGCTCGCGGCCGCGGCCCTGGGCAGGCGCCCCGTCCTGCCGGTGGCGGAGGCGCCCGTCCGCGTGCCCCGGCGGCGGGCGGTCCGGCGTGCCGACGGAGGCAGGGCCGGTCGTCCGGCGAGCAGGTCCGCGCGTCGCACGACCGCCCGGCGCCGCGGCGGGACCGGGCGACGCGTGCTCGGCCTGGTCGGCGCGGTCGGGGTGGTGGCGGTGCTGACGGCGGTCGCGGTCCAGGTCCGAGCGCCTGACCCCGCGCCGTCGTCGGTCGCCGAGGACGGTCCGGCTGCCGGCCGCGACGCGGCGCAGGACGACCCAACGCAGGACGACCCCACGCAGGACCGGACCGACCCCGGCGCCGCGGCCGCCGAGCTGGCCCGCCGGCGCGTCGCGCTGATCACGAGCTCGGTCTCGGACCCGGACCCGGCGCGGTGGGGGGCGGTGGACGTGCCGGGGTCGCCGGCGCACGAGGCGGACGTCGCGCTGCTCGAGGCCGCCGCGCAGGCCGGCACCCGGGTGCGCGGCGCCGAGGTGCGGGTCGAGGACTCCCGTGCGGAGAGGGCCGGTGAGGGCGGGCCGAGCGGGCAGCGGGACGACGGCACGGCGGACGTCGTGGTGCGGTACGCCGTGACCGCGCACGAGCAGGTGGCGGCCGACGGCACCGTCACCGTCGTCCCCGCGTCGGACGTGCGCACCGCGACGTTGCGGCTCGACTGGACGCCGGACGGCTGGCGGGTCGCCGAGGTCTCCTGAGCGCCGCCGCGCGACCGTCGTGAGGGATCGGCGCGGCGGGCTCGACGCGGGTGCCGGGCGGGACGACGAAAGGGGGGCCCGCCCGGGGCGGGGCCGCCCTAGTAGGGATGGGAGGGGGGTTGTGAGAGACCCACCGCCGCCCCGAACGCCCCCACCACCATTCGGGGCGTGGTTGAGGTGGGGAAACC
>NZ_JBHTVC010000093.1:0-11429 GCF_042793275.1 Isoptericola sp. NPDC056578 | reverse complement strand
CCTTCTGAGCGCTCAGAACGTGCGCCACCGCATGCTCGGCAGCGGGGGGGTGGTGTGGCCTGTGGATCACCACGGCGGGCGGCCTCTCCGGTGCGGCAGGGTGACGGCGCATGGAACCGCGACCTGCGCGAGCAGGCCGACGCCCAGGGCGTGCGGCTGCGCGGGTTCTTCGTCGCGGCGGGCGGCCAGGTGCGGCCGCTGGCGCTCGACGACGCCTGAGCAGCACGAAGCCCCCGCCACGGTCTCCCGTGGCGGGGGCTTCGCGGATGGGTCTCAGCCGATGGGCTCAGATCCCCGAGGGTCACGCCTCGGTGTGGCCCTTGCGGCGCCGGATGCCCAGGGCCGCCAGGCCCGAGGCGAGCAGCGCACCGACCAGGGCCAGCAGGCCCCCGGTGTCCATGCCGGTCCGCGGCAGCGTCCCGCTGGTGCCGGTGGTCGCGTCCTGCGAGCCGGAGCCCACCACACCGGACTCCACTGCACCGGAGCCGCCGTCCGAGCCGCCCGAACCGAGACCCGAGCCGGCGAGCGATCCGACCGTGCCGGCGCTCGATCCGTCCGTGCCACCGGCGCTACCAGCACCGTCGGTGCCGTTGGTGCCGTTCTCACCGTCAGCGCCGTTGGTGCCGTCGGTGCCGTCGGTGCCGTCGTCACCACCCGGAACCTTCGCCCGGGTGACCTCGATGGTCACCGAGTCGTCGACCACCTCGCCCGTCGAGTCGACGGCCGTGGCCGTCACCTCGTACGAACCCACCGGCAGGTCACGGAACAGGGCGTCGTAGGTCGTCGCCTGTGCCGCGGCCCGGGCGACCGGGCTGTCGGTCTCGGCGACCTTCAGGCTCTGCACGAACTGCTCGCCGGAGTCCCGTACCGCCGTGATGGTCACGGACTGGATCCCGTGGGACCCCTTGGTGAGGGCCGAGCCGACCTGCACCGCGTCGTCCGTGGTGAACGTCGTGCCGTGGCTCGGGGTGGTGATCTGGATCTGCGGGGCCACGTACCCGATCGCCGCGTACGCACCCGAGGCCGTACCGGTGAACTTCTGCACCTGGCGGCCGTCGCGGACCACGCGGGTCATGTCGACCGTCACGTCACCCGCCTCGACGCCGCGGATCCCCGTCAGCAGCTTCTGCCAGGGCACCTCCTCGCCGGCGCGGACCAAGCCGAGGTCGATCGTCGTGCCGTCCGGAAGTCTCAGCACGGCCTTGACCGCACCCGAGCTCGTGTTGGTGAACGTGCCCGCGAGGATGACCTCGCCGTGCGCGTCCAGCGACGACTCCGCGACCACCGTGCCGGTCACCTTGACCGCGTGGCCCGACTCGTAGGGGGCCTTGGCCGTGACGCGCTGCCCCATCGGCTTGTTGCCCACCGACGCGACCACGTCGATCGTCCCGGCGGAGACCCAGGCCTTGCCCGAGTCGAACGAGTACTCCAGCACGTCGCCGTTCTTGACGCCCTTCACCACCTTGTCCCGACCGAACGGGTTGACGATGACGACGGTGGCGCCGTCCGGGCCGGTGTAGGTGACGGTGCCCTCCACGGACACGGTCTCCTTGCCCTCGTTCGCGACGACCTTCGCACTCGCCGCGAGGGTCGCCTTCGCGACGACCTCGAGCTTCGCAGACCTGGACTTCACCGTGCCGCCACGGACGTCCGTCACCGAAGCGACGACGTCGTACCTGCCCGGCTCCAGGCCCGTCGGAGTCGTGACCGAGAAGCCGCCCTTGGTGATGTTCGCAGTCAGGGTCGCGACGACGACGCCGCCCCGCGACAGGGTGACGGTCGCCTGGGTCCGGGGCTTCACGTCCCCGGACACCGAGCCGGTGATCACGGTGGAGCTGCCCTCGAACACCTGGCCACCGTTCACGGAGACCTGGGGCGCCGTGTACTTCTTGACCTCGAACGGCGTGCTCTTGGCCGACGACTCGTTGCCCTTGACGTCGACCGCCGTGACGGACACGGTGTGCTTGCCGGCCGAGAGGCCATCCTTGGTCAGGGTCCATGCACCGCCGCTGACAGCGACCTTCTGCGACTTGCCACGGTCGATGCTCACCAGGACGTGGTCCACGGCGTGGGAGCCCTGGATGACCGTGCCCGAGAAGGTGACCTTCTCGTCGGTCCAGTGCACGCCGTCCGCACCGTCCGAGGTCACGACGGGGCTGCCGGCCGTGGGCCTCACCAGCTTCGACACCACGAGCGTCCCGGTGTCGACGGCCTGCGTGCCGACGACCTTCGCCGTGACGGTCCAGGTACCCGCGCTCAGGCCGGAGGCCTGGACCGACCAGGAGCCGTCCGCCCCGACCTTGGGCTGGAGGGTCTTGGGCGAGGATCCCGCCTTCGACAGGACGACGGTCACGCCCCTGCCGTCCCGGCCCTGCGTCGAGGTGCCGGAGATGGTGGCGGTGTCACCCTCGGTGATCTCCGCGATCTTGCCGATCTCGATCGCGGACTTCTCGACCTTCAGGATCTCGAACGCGACCTGCTGAGTCGACCTCTGCCCGTCCTTGCCGGTCGCCGTGATCGTGCCGGAGTACGTGCCCGCCTGCAGCTTGCCCAGGCTCGCCTTGTAGGTGGAGGAGCCGTAGGACGCCGTCATCGGGTACGACGTGTCGTTCAGCTGGAGCGTCACGCTGCTGATGGCCGACGAGCCCTTGGTCACGTTCGCGGAGACCGTGATGGACTCGTCCGTGTAGTGGCCGCCGTCGTTCGAGCTGGTCGACGTCACGCTGGGCGCGCCGAGCGTCGGCGGGACCTGCACCGCGTTGACCTTGACAGTGCCGGTGTCCTGGCCGATCGGGACCCACACGAGGAGCGCGCTCTGGTAAGTCACGGCCTTCAGCGTGTACGTGCCCGCCTTGAGCGTGCCGAAGTCGGCGGACCAGTTCTTCGAGTTGACCTCCTTGGACTTGCCGTTCACCGTCACGACGGTCTTGAAGCCGAGCCCGGCCCGAGTGGTCGTCCCGGTGACGACGACCGACCTTCCCTCCTCGACCGTCACGCTGCTGACGGAGACGGAGGCAGAGACCCGGGCTTCCTTCTCCTGGGTCTGGGGGTCCTCGGTCTTCTGCGAGCTGGAGCGCTGGGCCTTCTGCTCGGTCGCGCCGCTGTCGGCCGCCGAGCCCTCGTCCGCGCCGGTGGCCGGGCTCTCGGAGCTCTCGGACGTCTCAGCGCCGTCTCCGGGATCGTCAGCGCCCGACGAGGCGGGCGCCTCAGAGCCGTCTCCGGAAACGTCCGATCCGGCCGAGTCCTCGGATCCGGCCGAGTCGTCGGAGCCGGCCGAGTCGTCGGAGCCGGCGCCGTCTTCCGTCGACGTCGCGACGACGTCGTCCTGCGTGACGCCCTCGTCGGCCTGCGCCGGGATGCTCCCGAGCGCGGCGCCGGAGAGCGCGATGCTTGCTGCGACGAACGAGCTTCCCGCCGCACGTGCCATGCGCCGGCCGTTGCGGACCGGACGCGTCGTTCTGTTCGACATGGTGTTCTCTTCCTGTCCTGCGAGGGCTCTCCCTCGCGACGTCTGTGGCGGCCTGCTGCCCTCGCGTTCGGGGTCGCGGCCTCGAATCGATTCAAGGCGCCGATGCGCGATGCACGACCGGTTGCTCGCAGCACGTGCCTCGATGGCCACCTGGTCGTGCGCCGAGCGACGCCGCCGTGCGCCGTGGGGCCGACTCGTGCAGGCCGGGCGTGCGAGCCTCCCCGCGCCGTGCCGTGCCGCCGCGGCTAGCGTGTGGCCGTGGCCACCGGACCCGAACTGCTGCACCGGGGGATGCGCGACGGCATCGTCAGACAGCTGCAGGCGGGCACGAGCGTCGAGATCGTGGGCCTGCCGGGCTCGGGCCGCAGCACTCTCGCCGGCGCGGTCGCCGCCGCGCTGGAGGACGCCGGCTGGACGGTGCTGCGCGTCTACGGGGTCCGTGTGCTCCAGAACCGCCCGCTCGAGGTGCTCGCCCTCGCCGGTCTGGTCCCCCGCTCGGACGCGCGCAGCAGCTCTGCCGTGGCCGTGGCGTCCGCGCAGCTCGAGGCAGCGCTCGCGCCGCACCGCGCGGTCCTCGTCATCGACGACGTCGACGCGATCGACGAGACGTCGGCGGGTGTCGTCGCGGCGACGCACGCGCGCCACGCGTTCCCGATCCTGACGACCTCACGCCCCCGCCGCGGCGCGCACCTCATTCCCGGGGTCGACCTCCAGCCGGCGACCCGGGTCACCCTGTCGGCCCTCGGCCTGGACGCGCTGCAGGACCTCGTCGCCGGCGTGCTGCCCGGCTCCGTGTCCGCGTCGCTCACGGGAAGGCTGTTCACCATGTCGGGCGGCCTGCCGCGGCTCGCGCTGGCGATGCTGTCGATCGCCCAGCGGCGAGGCGACGTGCGGCAGGATCACGGGACCTGGCACCTCGACGGCGACCTGTTCTCGCTCGAGCTGGCACCTGCGCTCGAGCCTTTCCTCGACGGGCTCGGCGCCCACGCCCGCTCCGCGATCGAGACTCTCGCGGTCGCCGGCACGCTGCCGGTCGCCACTGCTCGAGATCTCACGTCCACGGAAGCCCTGGCGGAGCTCGAGGCAGCCGGCCTGCTCCGGTACGGGACCCGGGGCGAGGATCTCGTCGTCGGCCTCTTCCCGCACGCCGTCGCCGAGTACCTCCGCCACGTCCTGCCCCGCATCCGCCGCTTCGAGCTCGACGAGCGGCTGGGGGCCGTGCGTCCCGAGGGCCGCCCGGCCCCGATAGACCGCCCGCTGCCGGTGCGCCTCCCGCTCCCCTCGACCCTCGTCGACCCGTTCCTCTCGGGCGAGGGACCTGAGGAGGCGGGCACGGTGCTCAACCGGCTCTTCGCCGAGGAGTGGTACCGCTCGACGCTCACCCGCCGGCACGAGTGGGAGGCGGGCCCGTCGCCGAAGACGGCGATCCCCTACATCCGCACGCTGGTGATCGGGGCTGCGGACTCCGCCTCCGTCCACGCCGTCATCGACGCGACGCCCCCGGGCGACGACCCGGTCTGGCGCACCCGATGGACCATCTGGTGCGCGAACGTCGCGGCCGAGGTGGACGACGACCTGTCGGGCGCTCTCGCGACCCTCGCCGTGGCGCGGGCGACGGCGGGCGACCTCGCGCCGTGGCTCGAGGCCGAGGAGCGCCGGCTGCGGATCCTGCACGACCGGGTGCCCTTCGGCGCCCAGGAGCTGGACGCCCCAGCGGTGCCCGAGGTGGCACGCCAGACGGTGGAGCGGGTCGAGACCCAGCGCCGGCTCGCGTCCGCCGACGCGGACGGGGCGCTCGCCTGGGACGCGGCGTCGGCCCCTGGTCAGGACGTCGAGCAGACCGTGTGGTCCGGCGTCGTCCGCGGGGTCGCCCTCGTCGCGGCCGGCCGGCACGACGAGGCCCTGAAGGTCTCGCGGGCCCTCCTCGAACGAGGTCGGGCCGAGCTGGACCCCGACGTGATCCACGGGCACGGCTACGTGGTGTCGCTTGCCCTCTTCCTGGGCGCGCGCATGAGCGAGCTGCACACCCATCTCGGGACGGTGCTCTCCACGGGGCTGCGTCCCACGCTGCACCGGCAGTTCGAGGCCGGGAACCGGTCGGTCGCGGCAGCTCTCGCCGCCATGGAAGGGCGGAGGGAGTCCGCGAGCGTGCTCGTGCAGCAGGCCTACCAACAGCACGGCACGCTCGGCCCCTACCCCTTCACGACGCCCACCTGGGCGGCGGGGCTGCTGGACACCCGGGCTCACGGCGAGTCCACCGATTCCCGCCGTCGTGCCGCGGACGACCTGTGGGCGGAGGCCCAGACCTTGTTCGGCCGCGGAGCGATCCTGGCGGGCAGCGTCGCCGGGAGCCTCGCCGTGGACTTCGCCGTGGACGCCGAGCGGCTCGCCACCCTCGACTCGCTGCGCTCCTCGACGAGCTCCGGTCTGGTGTCGGCGCTGGTGCAGCTCGCGCACGCGTCGGACGCGACCGCGGAGGAGGCCTTCGACATCGGACGCCAGCTCGTCACCGAAGGGCAGGTCCTCCTCGGCGCCCGCGCCTTCGCGCACGCCGCCGGCCGCGTGCAGGACACCGGGGACGCGACCGCAGTGCGCCGGACCCTCGCCGAGGCCCGCGAGCTGGTGCGCAGGCACGGGGGCGAGCCCGGGGCGATCGTGCGGCCGGTGGACCGCGCCGTGGGGCTCACGCCCCGCGAGCGGCAGCTCGCCTCGCTCGTCTCCGCCGGCACCTCGAACGAGGAGATCGCGCGCCAGCTGCACCTCAGCGTCCGCACCGTGCAGAACACGCTCGGCCGGGTCGTCGCGAAGCTCGGCGTGGACAGCCGCAACGAGCTCACCCCGGACCTGCTGGGCACCTGAGCCTGTGGATAACGGCAGCGGAGCCCTCGTCGGCTCCGGCAGGGTGGCCAGGCATGGACACCATCACCCCGTTCCGCCCGGGCGACGAGGTCGCCGACGACGCCGAGCTGCTGGAGCTCGCCCACTTCCTCGCGGGAGGCGTCCACCCCCGGGGGCGCACGCTCACCGTGACCTGGCTCGACGCCGACGACCGGCTCCTCGGCCTCGCCCTGCCGATCGAGGACGTTCCGCTGCGCCCCGACGCCGCGGCCCTCGTCGGTCTGGGCACCGTGCTGCGCAGCGTCGTCGACGACGAGGCGCCCGGCGGCTGCGCCGTCGTCGTGCTGGAGCGCCCTGGCGACGCGACGCTCACCGTCGACGACCGCGCCTGGAACCGCGACCTGCGCGAGCAGGCCGACGCCCAGGGCGTGCGGCTGCGCGGGTTCTTCGTCGCCGCCGGCGGCCAGGTGCGGCCGCTGGCGCTCGACGACGCGTGACCTCAGTCCTCGACGCGGACCGACTGGCTGCCGTCGACGACGTCGGCGGTGCCGTGCCGCAGCGGCCGCGGCTCGAGCTCCAGGAACACCAGCCCGCTGTCGCCGATGCGCGACCGCGTGACGGCGAACCCGGAGGGCGTGGCCCCGTCGTCGAACAGGCGCGCGCCGGAGCCGACGACGACGGGCGCGACGACGAGGCGCCAGACGTCGACGAGCCCCAGGACGTGCAGGGTGCTCGCGAGACGCGCGCTGCCGTGCACCTGCAGCTCGCCGTCGCGCCCGTCCTTGAGGGCCTGCACCTGGGCGGCCAGCGAGGCGTCGCCGGCGGGGTCGATGACGGTCGTCCCCGCCCACGCCGGGTCGCGCAGGGTCGAGGACACGACATAGCGCGGCCCGGCGTCAATGCGGGCGGCGAGGGCGTCGTCCGGGTCGGTGACCTGCCCCCACGACGCCCAGAACATGTCGTAGGTGGTGCGGCCGAGCAGGAAGGCGTCGACCTCGGCGAACCAGCCGTCCACGACCTCCCCGAACACCGGGTCCGTGGTGAACGGGACGAACCAGCCGCCCTCGGTGAAGCCGCCGCGGGTGTCCTCCTCGGGCCCGCCCGGACCCTGCACCACCCCGTCGAGCGACGTGAAGATGTTGACGCTGAGCCGCATGGGATCCTCCGTCATCGACCACCCGGCCGGCCTTTGCCCTGGACTTCCGCGCCTCGGCGGCATACTTTCACCTCGGCAGCATGCTGTGACCGGATTCACACACGCTACCGGACCGACGAGGAGGGAGCCGGGCCGTGGCCGACGTGCTGGTGCTCAACGCGGGCTACGAGCCCCTGCACCGCGTGTCGGTCAAGCACGCCATCACGATGCTGGTCCGCGAGGTCGCGGTCGTCGAGGAGGCGGTCGAGGGCCACCGTTTCGGCCCGTACCCGATGCCCCGCGTGCTGCGCCTGGTGCGGTACGTCGCGATGCGCTGGCGGTACCGCAGCGCCGGCCGACCGGCGGTCACCAAGGACGGCGTGAAGCGTCGCGACGGGGCGTGCGCCTACTGCGGCGGCCCGGCGGAGACCGTGGACCACGTGATCCCCCGCTCCCGCGGTGGCGACTCGTCGTGGCTGAACCTCGTCGCCGCGTGCGAGGCGTGCAACGGGCGCAAGGCCGACCGCACACCGCTGGAGGCCGGCATGCCGCTGCTGCTCGCGCCGTTCGTCCCGCCCGCGGAGCACGGGATCGTGCGCCGTCGACGGCGCACCGCCGTGACCGCGGCGGCCTGACGCCCCGGCACCAGCCGGGGCGTCGGCGGGCCGTCAGGCGGCGGGGGCGTCGTCCGGCAGGTCCGGCACCACCGTGAGCGACCCGGTGGCGGGCAGCGCGTTCGCACCGCCGTGGTCCGCCGGGGTGAGGGCACGGGACGCGATGACGCTGCTCGCGAAGTTCGCATGGCACTCGGTGCAGTACCACTCGGGCGTGGGCACGGGCACCTCGAAGCCGCCGTACACGACGTCCGGCTCGGCGTTCATCACGTCGTCCTGGAACGTCATGCCCCACACGATCCGCTTGGTCTTGCCGCGCGCGCCGCAGCCCGGGCACTGGGGCCGCATCCGCGCGCGCTGCGACGCCACGGTGTGCGCGTGCAGCAGGTCGTGGCACTGCCCGCACAGCAGGTGCACGTCGCGCACGAGCTGCTCGAGGGTGCGCCCGCCGGCAGTGGTGGTGCCGAGGCGGACGGCGCCGTCGTCGTGGGCCTGCATGCGGTGCACGTCGACGAACCGCTCGCAGGTGGCGCAGCGCTCCTCGCGGCGCATCGACCAGCCCGTCACCGCCCGGTGGCCGAGGATGCGCAGGGCGTGCACGTCGGGCGCGGTGGCGCCGGCTCCGCAGTCGCCCGGGTCCAGCGTGTGGACGGGCCCGCCCCGGAACTGGTCCGCGACACCGTCGAGCACGAGGCGCGCGTGCTCGGGCGGCAGCCAGCCGGACGTGCCCGTGTAGGTGTCGGCGCCCTCGAACAGGTCGGCCCAGACGATCGGCCGGTCCGGGCCGAACAGGTCGTCGCTCACCCAGCTCTCGCCGTCGCTGGCGCCCATGAGCTCGACGGCGGCGACCACACCGGCATCGCCGAGCACCGTGACGACCACGTCCCCGCGCTGCGGACCGTCCGGGCCGGCCGGCAGCCGGTGCTCGGGCGAGCGGGTCGCGATCGCGACGGACTCCGTCAGCCAGTCGGCCGACCAGTGCAGGAACACGGACGGCACGAGCCACGCGGGCAGCGCCGACAGGGAGGGGAGGGTCTCTCGGGTCACCGGGAGAACATATCGGGCGCCGACCCTCCGACACCACGGGCATGGTCGTTCCGGTCGCGACGTCCCCGCGCTAGGTTCCCAGCAGGCACGACGGCGTCGCCGCTCCGCACCGTGCACGACACCAGGCACCGCCGCCGCCCCGCCGACGAGCTTCTGCCGCGAGGAGGCACGGATGAACATCGGACTGTGGGTCGCCGCCGGGCTGCTGGCCCTGCTCTACCTGGCGGTGGGCTTCGTCAAGCTGACCCGCGGCCGCGAGCGCCTGCGCGCGTCCATGGGGTGGGTGGAGGACTTCCCGGTCGTCGTGGTGCGCTTCATCGGCCTGGCGGAGATCGCCGGCGCGCTGGGCCTGATCCTCCCCCTGGCCGCCGACGTCCAGCCGTGGCTCACCGCGACCGCCGCGACCTGCCTCGTCGTGCTGCAGGCGTTGGCGATCTCGGTGCACGTCCGCCGTGGCGAGCTGGCGCAGCTGTGGGTCAACGTGCTCCTGCTGCTCGCCGCGGCGTTCGTGGCCGTGGGGCGGTTCGCCGGCTGGTAGGAGCCGTGCGCCGCCGGGCCCCGGCCGTCAGCAAACACTGTCGCGCGGCGCCGGCACCCCGAGACCGAACAGGGGCCGCAGGCGGAGCCCCACCCAGGTGCCGAGGAGCGCGACCGCGCCCCAGATCCAGCCGTGCGCCGACCCGGACGCGATGCCGGCGAGATAGGCGCCGATGTTGCAGCCACCGGCGATGCGCGCGCCGATCCCCATCGCGATGCCGCCCAGGACCGCGCCGAGCGCCAGCCGGGCGGGCACGCGGGTGTGCAGCTTCCACACGCCGGCCGCGGACGCCGCGAGCGCCGCGCCCACGATGATGCCGATGTCGGTCAGGCTCGTCTTGTCGGTGAGCACCGGGCCGGCGAGCGCAGCGGCCTGCGGCTCCGGCTGGAAGTAGGCCCAGGCCTCGGGGTTGCCGCCGAGCAGCCCCACGAGCTTCGAGCCCCACAGCGCGAACGCGCTGGTGATGCCCCACGCACCCCCGGAGACGAGCATCACCAGCCCGCCCAGCACGGCGAGCACGAGGGCGCCCACGACCAGCGGCCACGACCCGCGCACGACGCGCGCCCACGGCGTGCGGGCGGACGGGACGGCACCCTCGGGCGGCGGCGTGCGGCGGGCCTGCACGACGCGCGACGCGGCCCACACCAGCGACAGCAGCGCCAGCGTGACGGCCAGGGAGCCGGCCCACGCCCAGCCGCTGCCGCCGAACCAGTCCGCGAACAGCACCGGCTCGAGCGCGGGCAGGTCCTGCCAGAGCGGCGCCTGCCAGGCGGCGAGCGTCGACCCGACGACGAACCCGCCGAGCGTGAGCACGATCGACGTCTGCCCCGAGCCGACGGCGAACAGCGTGCCGGACGCGCACGCGCCCCCGACCTGCATCCCGACCGCGAAAAGGAACGAGCCGAGCAGCAGGCCCACGCCGATGGTCCCGGCGCTGGGCGCGGGCACCGAGCCGAACAGCCCGGCGCCGGAGCCGATGAGCAGGGCGAACAGCACCGCCGTCGCGCCGAGCAGCACGGTGTGCGCGCGCAGCCCGGCGCCGTTCCCGACGGCCACGAGGCGCCGCCACGCGGACGTGAAGCCGAACCGCGAGTGGAAGAGCGCCGTGCCCAGGCCGATGCCCAGGAGGAGCAGCACGGCGGGCTTGACGCCGTGCTGCGCCGCGGTCCAGGCCACGAGCGCGACGCCGACGACGGCACTCACGGCCAGCGGGACCCGGAACACGGGCGGCGCCGGGGGCGCGGCCGGGGCGGGCACGCTGGTCGGGGCGGGCGCGCGCAGGGAGCGCTGCGGACGGACGGGGGCGGCGGTGGTCACGACGGATTCCTCGGGACGGGGGTGCGGACGGTCGGACCGTACCCCTCGGCAACCGTCGGTCTCTAGGTCCGGGCCGCGCCGTCCCACATCATGGGACCGCCCGCGCTCAGCGCAGCGCTCCCCACTCGGCGTCGGTGAGCAGCCGCGACCGGATGAGGAACCGCACGCCCTCCGGCGCCTCCACGCTGAACCCTGCGCCGCGGCCGGGGACGACGTCGATCGTCAGGTGCGTGTGCCGCCAGTACTCGAACTGCGCGCGGCTCATCCAGACCGGCACGGCGAAGGTCTCCCCCGTCGCGCCGGGCTCGTCCGCCGGCCCGTCGGTCACGGCGAGGTCCCCGAGGTGCACGTCCGCGTCCCCGAGGAGGAAGTCGCCGTCGGGGTAGCACATGGGGCTGGAGCCGTCGCAGCAGCCACCGGACTGGTGGAACATCAGCTCGCCGTGCTGGCGCCGCAGCCGGGCGAGGAGCC
>NZ_JBHTVC010000092.1:0-11656 GCF_042793275.1 Isoptericola sp. NPDC056578 | reverse complement strand
CCCCCGGACGCTTCTCGCGTCCGGGGGCGACGTCGTCGAAGTGCCTGCGCGTGAGGTCCAGGTGGGTCCGACTCCGTGGCGGACACGGCCGTCGGACGACGTCACGCGTGCCGGCAGGACCCGTGAGATGGGTGCCGGTCAGTCCTCCACACCGGGGTAGTCGTCAAACTCGTCCTCGCCCTCCTGCGCGAGGGCGTCGCGCACGACGCCGAAGGAGACGCCCGGCGCATAGCCCTTGCGCCCGAGCGCCCCGACCGCGCGGCGCACGCGCACGTCGCGGTCCAGCCCACGGGTGCGCGCCACGTGCTTGCGGGCCAGGGCCAGGGCCGCCGCGCGCTCGTCGTCGGGGTCCACCTGCTCGAGGGCGTCCGCGGCGGTCTCCTCGGCGATGCCGCGGCGGCGCAGCTCCATCGCCAGCGCGCGCCGCGAGAGCCCCCGCTCGGCGTGCCGCGTCCGCACCAGCATGTCGGCGTACGCGGCGTCGTCGACCAGCCCTACCTCGTCGAACCGGTCGAGCACCGGCCCCACGACGGCCTCCGGGTAGCCCTTGCGCGCGAGCGACTGCTCGAGCTCCGCGCGGCTCTTCGGAGCCGCCGTGAGGATGCGCAGCAGCGTCTCGCGGGCCTTCTCCGTCGCGTCCTCGACGGTCAGCTCGCCGGCCTCGAGACGCTCCGCCACCGTGCGGCGCGGCTGTCGCCGGCGTGACCTCCCGCCGTCCTCCGTGCCGTCCTCCGCGCCGTCCTCCGTGCCGTTGTCCGAGCCATGGCCCGACCCGGTCCCCGGGTGGTCCGCCCAGCTGTCGTGTGGTCGCGCCGAGCCGCCCTGACGGCGGCCGCGACGCTTCCCCACGCCGCGACCGCCCGGGGCAGTATCCCCCGACGTCATGCGAGCCCTCCCTCGGCGGCCACGACGAGCACCGTCCCGGTCGGGGCGGCGCTCACCCGAGCGAGCGCGACCCGAACGGTGCCGGAATCGGCGGCGCCCGTCAGAACGGCGCCTTCTTGCCCTTGGCGCCCGCCTTGGCGGCCGCCGGTGCCGGGTCCACGCTCAGCCCGGTCGCGGAACCCGCGGCCCCCTCGACGGGAGCCTCTGCCGCGGGGGCGTCCAGCTTGGCGCCGACGCCGAGCTTCTCCTTGACCCGCTTCTCGATCTCGTTCGCCAGGTCGGGGTTGTCGCGCAGGAACGCCCGCGCGTTCTCCTTGCCCTGGCCCAGCTGGTCGCCCTCGTAGGTGAACCACGAGCCGGACTTGCGCACGAAGCCGTGCTCCACGCCCATGTCGATCAGCCCGCCCTCGCGGGAGATGCCCACGCCGTACAGGATGTCGAACTCCGCCTGCTTGAACGGGGGCGCCATCTTGTTCTTGACCACCTTGACGCGGGTCCGGTTACCGACCGCGTCCGTGCCCTCCTTGAGGGTCTCGATGCGGCGGATGTCCATGCGCACCGAGGCGTAGAACTTCAGCGCCTTGCCACCGGTGGTGGTCTCCGGGGAGCCGAAGAACACTCCGATCTTCTCGCGGAGCTGGTTGATGAAGATCGCCGTGGTGCCCGACGCGCTCAGCGCACCGGTGATCTTGCGCAGCGCCTGCGACATCAGGCGGGCCTGGAGGCCGACGTGGCTGTCGCCCATCTCGCCCTCGATCTCGGCCTTGGGCACGAGCGCGGCGACGGAGTCGATGACGATGATGTCCAGCGCGCCGGAACGGATCAGCATGTCCGTGATCTCCAGCGCCTGCTCGCCGGTGTCCGGCTGCGAGACCAGCAGGGCGTCGGTGTCGACGCCGAGCTTCTTGGCGTACTCCGGGTCCAGCGCGTGCTCGGCGTCGACGAACGCCGCGATGCCGCCGGCCCGCTGGGCGCTGGCCACGGCGTGCAGGGCGACGGTGGTCTTGCCGGAGGACTCCGGGCCGTAGATCTCCACGACGCGACCGCGCGGGAGGCCGCCGATGCCGAGCGCGATGTCCAGCGCGATCGAGCCGGTGGGGATGACCTCGACGGGCGCACGACCCTCGTCGCCGAGGCGCATGACCGAGCCCTTGCCGAAGCTGCGGTCGATCTGGGCGAGCGCGGCCTCGAGTGCCTTCTCGCGGTCTGCCGTTGCGGGCATGTCGGTCACCTTTGCGTTCTGGGCGCGGCGGCTGCGCGCCGGCGTTCGTGGCTGCGTGCTCATGTTGTCGTCGACCGTACGTGCCGCCACCGACATGGTCGGGGCGGTCCGTCACGGCTGTGGAGGACGACTTCCGAGGACCCTCCTGGGGGCAGACTCTACCCGAACACGTGTTCGAGGCCGTCGTCGTCCCCGGGCGTGTCGCGCCACGTGCCGCCGGGTTGCAGGACCACCACGCGCACGTCCGGCGCCGCCCGGCGGCACGCCGCCGCGAAGGCCTCCCCGGCATGGTCCATCCACCCGCGCGGCAGGTGCTGCCCGCCCGGCACGTGCAGCGTGCCCCAGTGCACCGGGACCGCCACCCGCGGGCGGACCTCCGCGCACACCTCGGCGGCGCCGCGGGGGCCGAGATGGCCGCCCGAGAGCCGCGGGCCCCAGCCGGACACGGGTACGAGGGCCACGTCCACCCGCCCGCCGGCCAGCTCGCGCACCCGCCCCACGCCCGCGTGGTGCTCGGTGTCCCCCACGGCCCACACCGTCGTGCCGCGCCCGCGCACCAGGTGCCCGCTCGCGCCGTTCGGGCGGTGCGGCATCGGCCGGTCACCGTGCACCGCGGCGGTCAGGCGCACCTCCACGCCCGCGACGTCGTGCCAGTCACCGTGCTGCGGGGCGTGCTGCGCGGCGTGGTGCGCGACGTCGCGGCCGGGCGGGTGGCCCGCCGCGGGGGGCAGGTCGAGGCCGACGCCGCGCAGGCCCTTGCCGCGCAGCCAGCGGGCGTTGGCGGGCGCCGTGAGCACCGGCACGTCGCCGAGCAGCCGCAGCGAGCCCAGCTCGGCGTGGTCGTGGTGCAGGTGGGACAGCAGGGCGGCGTCGGCGCCCCGCCAGGCGTCCGTGTCCGGACGGTCGCCCCGGCGCCGCAGGAGACCCGCATGCCGCCGCAGCAGGGGGTCCGTCACGAGCCGGGCGGTGCCGCCTCCCGCGCGCGGGACGTCGAGGACGACGGTCGAGTGCCCGAGCCACGTCACCCGGAGCCCCGACGGGCCGGCGGGGTCGCGCCCTCCCGGTGCCCCGGTCACGGGCCCTCCCGCAGCCCCAGGGCGGCGAGCCACGCCACGAGCCGGCGGTGCACCGCCTCGGCGCCCACCAGCACGCGCGCGCCGTCCACGTCCTCGCGCTCGTCGTCGGGCACGACGAGGTCGGCCGGGTGCAGCAGCAGCGCCTCGCTCTGCGCGCCGCCGAGCCCTCCGTGCGAGCCCACGAGCCCCTCGAGCGCGTGCACCCGGCCCATCGGGCCGACCGCCGAGACGACCACCAGATCGCCGGCGTCCTCCAGCCCGGCGACGCGCAGCAGGTCGGCGCGGGCCCGCGACCCGTAGCCGGCCAGGGGGTCCCGGCCCGTCACACGGCCGGTCGCGAGCTCGTGCGAGCCGAGCCGCCCGCGCGCCACCGGTCCGTGCGCGCCGTGGACCACGACGAAGCCGACGGCCGGCGACTCGACCAGGCCGGGCACGAGCGCGGGCCATCGGGCCGCCACCTCCGCGGCCGACCGCCGGCGCGGCTCGCGGCAGAACCACACCATCCCGAGGTTGCCCGACCCGATCACCTCGACCTCGGGCAGGTCCGTCCGGACGGTGTCGCGGTCCGGACCGACCAGGAGCTGACCGTCGCCGTCGCCGTCCCGGCGCAGCGCGTGCAGCGCGGTGTTCGCCGGGCCCCACGCCTCGGCGTCCGCCCGGTCGCCCCGCGCCGGGGCGGGGATCGCCATGAGCCGGTGCACCTCGTCGGCGAACGACCGCCCCACGACCTGCTCGAAGGTGGCCCCCAGGGACTGCCCGTGGTCCGACACGACCACCGTGCGGTAGCGGCGCGGGGCGCCGCGCGCGATCTCCTCCCACAGCCCGACCACCCGGTCGAGCCCCTCCAGCGCGCGCAGCGCCTCCGGCCGCAGGGGGCCGGCGTGGTGCGCGATCTCGTCGTAGTCGACGAGGTCCACGCACACCACGGGCGCGCCGCGCACGAGCTGCTCGGCCACGAGCGAGGTGTTGAGGTCGCGCAGCAGCACGTTGGTCACCGCCCGCAGCACCGGGTACCAGCCCCGCCGCGCCACGCGGGGTCGCACCCCGCGCACCACCTGCTGCCACCCCTGGTACACCTCCTTCAGCGCCTCGCCGACGGTGCCGGCCACCGCCCGCACGAGCACGAACGGGCTGGAGAAGAAGCGGACGAACAGCTGGCCGGGACCCAGGCCCTCCGCCGCGCGGCTCATCACGAGCAGGCTGGTCGGCGCGTCGCCGGAGAACATCGTCGACACGGCCACCCCGCCGTCGGCAAGGAGCCCGCGACCGTCGGAGGCCGACCGCTCGACCTCGGCGGCGTCCGCCGGACGGTTCGTCACCATCAGGCGACCGAGCCGCCGCGACCACCAGCGGAAGGCCGGGACGGCGTCGGTGGTGCCGTGGAGCAGGCCGAGGGTGCTGGCCGGGGTGGTGCACGGGACGCGCGCCCACCACGACTCGAGCCGGTGGCTGCCCGACCCCAGCCAGCGCTCCATCGTGGGCACGAGCCCCGCCTCCAGCGCGTGGTCGAGCGTCGGGCGGGCCACGCCGTCGAGCATGACGACGAGCACGCCCGGGGGCCGGTCGTCCGCACCGCCGCCGTCGGCACCGCCGTCACCCGCGTCGTCCCCTGCGTCGTCGCGGTCGGCCCGGCGCGGGAGGCCGGCGCGCCGGCGGGCCCGGCGCAGCAGGTCGCCGACGACGTACGCGTTGTCGCGCGCCCCGACCACCCAGTGCCCGCAGGCCATCACCACCGCGGCGACGAGGAGCACGGCGAGCACGTCCGCCCACGAGTCGCTCGTCACCCCCGGGAGCAGCGTCAGCGCGGCCCAGACGACCAGCACCTGCGCGGCCAGGCCGAGCAGGAGCGCCACGACCGCCCCGCCGGCGCGCGCGAGTCGCCGCAGCGGTGCCCGCAGCAGCGCGTCGCCGAGGCCCACCACGAGAGCCGCGAGCAGCACGTCCCACGGGGACGTCACGCGCACGCCGTCGACCAGGGCGATCGCGACCCCGAGCCCGGCGGCCGTCGAGGCCAGGGACCAGAGGGCGGCGCGGACGTCGACCACCGTCACGAGCGGGGGCCGGTGGTCGCGCATGGCGCCATGATGCACCGCCCGCCCGACGTCGGCCCGGGCGCCGGGCGGTCAGCGGGCGGGCGGCGCCTGGCGGCGGTCGTCGCGACCCCAGCGGTCCGGCTCGGGGACGTCGAGCGCGTCGCACAGGGCGTGCCACACGTCACGCGGCTCGAGACCGGCCTCGAGCGCCTCGGCAGGGGTGCGGCCGTCGAGACGCGGCAGCACCTGCTCGCGCACGAGGGCGCGCCCGTAGGCGGGCCCGAAGACCTCGTCGACCAGCTCGGCGAACTCGCGATAGCGCACGCCCCCAGCCTCGCACGGCCGGGAGGGTCGCCGGCACGCCGGACGCCGCGACCGGCGGCGCGCAGGGCCGCGCAGTGCCGCCTCGCCCTGCGGGCTGTCGGTGCTCCCTGCCAGGATGACGACGTGGTCGTCCCCCCGTCCGGCGTTCCCGCCGACCCCGCCGCCGAGCCTGCCGCCGACTCTGCCGCGGGGCACGACGGCGGGCACGACGGCGTGCTCGCGCGGTTCGGCCCCGCCACCCGCGCCTGGTTCGCCGGGGCGTTCGCGGCGCCCACGGCGGCGCAGGCCGGGGCGTGGGAGGCGATCAGCTCCGACCGGCACGCGCTCGTCGTCGCCCCGACCGGCTCCGGCAAGACCCTGGCGGCGTTCCTCTGGGCGATCGACCGGCTCACCACCGCGCCGCCGCCGGAGCGCGCCCGACGCTGCCGGGTGCTCTACGTCTCCCCGCTCAAGGCCCTCGCCGCCGACGTGCAGCGCAACCTGCGCTCCCCGCTGGCCGGCATCCGGCAGGCCGCCGCCCGCGGGGGGCTCACGGTCGAGGAGGTGACCGTCGGCGCGCGCACGGGCGACACGCCCGCCTCGGAGCGCCGCGCGTTCGCCACCCGCCCGCCGGACGTGCTGGTCACCACCCCCGAGTCGCTCTTCCTCGTCCTCACGTCGCAGGCGCGCGCGGGCCTGGCGGGCGTCGAGACCGTGGTCCTGGACGAGATCCACGCGGTGGCGGGCACCAAGCGCGGCGCCCACCTGGCGCTGAGCCTCGAGCGCCTCGACGAGCTGCTGGACCGGCCGGCGCAGCGGATCGGGCTGTCCGCCACGGTGCGCCCCGCGCAGACGGTGGCCGAGTTCCTCGCCGGCCACCGCACGCCCGAGGACGGCGGCCGGGAGGTCGTGGTCGTGCAGCCCGAGGCCACCAAGAAGTGGGCGATCGACGTCGTCGTGCCCGTGCCCGACCTCGCGGACCTCGACTCCGGCGGGGTGCCGGACCCGACCGCCCCGCAGCCGGCGACCCCGGGGCCGGCCCCGGGCCACGGCGGAGCGCCGGGCGACGAGGAGGTGGACCTCACCGGCGACGCCGCGTCCCCGCTGCGCCGCGCCTCCGTGTGGCCGCACGTCGAGGAGCGGGTCGTCGACCTGGTCGCCGACCACCGCTCCACGCTCGTCTTCACAAACTCCCGCCGGGGCGCCGAGCGGCTCACCGCCCGGATGAACGAGATCTGGACCGAGCGCTCCGGGGTCGACCTCCCCGAGCCCGGCACGCAGTGGCCGGCGCAGACCCAGGGGCAGTCGGGCGCCTCGGTCGGCCTCCCGGACGGCGACGGCGCCCCGGTGCTCGCCCGCGCGCACCACGGCTCGATGAGCCGCGTCGAGCGCACCCGCACCGAGTCGGACCTCAAGGCGGGGCGGCTGCCGGCCGTGGTCGCGACGTCGTCCCTCGAGCTCGGCATCGACATGGGCGCCGTGGACCTGGTGGTGCAGGTCGGGGCGCCGCCGTCGGTCGCGAGCGGGCTGCAGCGCATCGGACGTGCCGGGCACCAGGTGGGCGCGGTGTCGCACGGCGTCGTCTTCCCGACGTTCCGCGGCGACCTGGTGCCGGCCACCGTGGTGGCGCAGCGCATGCGCGCGGGCGAGATCGAGCACCTGCACGTCCCGGCCAACCCGCTGGACGTGCTCGCCCAGCAGGTGGTGGCGGCCCTCGCGACGGACGACTGGCAGGCCGACGACCTCCTCGCCGCGTTCCGTCGGGCCCACCCGTTCCGTGCCCTCGGCGACGCGACGTGGCGGGCCGTGCTCGACATGCTCGCCGGCCGCTACCCCAGCGAGGAGTTCGCCGAGCTGCGCGCCCGCATCGTGTGGGACCGCGCCACCGGCCGCCTGTCCGGGCGGCCCGGCGCGCTGCGGCTCGCCGCGACCAGCGGCGGCACCATCCCCGACCGCGGGCTGTACGGCGTCTACCTCGCCACGGAGGCGCCGACGGCGGGCGCGCCGGCGGAGGGGGGCGGCGCGGCCGACCGGCCCCGCGGCGGGAAGCGCGTGGGCGAGCTGGACGAGGAGATGGTCTACGAGTCGCGCGTCGGCGACACGTTCACCCTCGGCTCCTCGACCTGGCGCATCGAGGAGATCACGCCCGACCGCGTGCTGGTGACCCCCGCGCCCGGCCTGCCCGGGCGCCTGCCCTTCTGGAAGGGCGACTCCCCCGGTCGTCCCGCGGAGCTGGGCCGCGCGGTGGGCGCGTTCGTCCGCGAGACCGACGCGCTGCTGGCCGACGACGAGGAGCGCGGCACCGCGCGCGGCCGGGACGTGCTGCGCGACGCCGGGCTCGACACCTGGGCGGCGGACAACCTCGCCGCGTACCTGGGCGAGCAGCGCCGCGCGACGGGGCGGCTCCCCGACGACCGCACCGTGGTGGTGGAGCGGTTCCGCGACGAGCTGGGCGACTGGCGCGTCGTGATCCACTCCCCGTTCGGGGCGCCCGTGCACGCGCCGTGGGCGCTGGTCGTCGCGGCGCGCCTGCGCGCGCGGTACGGCACGGACGTCGCGGCCATGCACGCCGACGACGGGATCGTGCTGCGGCTGCCCGACGCCGGCGACTCCGGCTGGGACCTCGGCGGCCCCGGCTGGGGCGGGTCCGACGGCACCGGGCACGGCACGGCGGGGCACGGCGACGCGCCGGCGGTCACCGCCGAGGACCTGCTCGTCGACCCGGACGAGGTCCTCGACGCGGTGCGCGAGGAGCTCGGCGGCTCGGTGATGTTCGCCGCGCGGTTCCGCGAGGCCGCGGCGCGCGCGCTGCTCCTGCCCCGCCGCCGCCCGGACCGGCGGCAGCCGCTGTGGCAGCAGCGGCAACGGGCGTCGCAGCTGTTGCAGGTGGCGTCGCAGTTCCCGGACTTCCCGATCATGCTCGAGGCGGCGCGGGAGTGCCTGCGCGACGACTTCGACGTCGCGGCGCTCACCGAGCTCATGCGCGACTTGCAGGGCGGCCGGGTGCGGCTGGTCGAGGTCACCACCTCGACGCCGTCCCCCTTCGCGCAGGCGCTGCTGTTCGGCTACACCGCCCAGTTCCTCTACGACGGCGACGCGCCGCTCGCGGAGCGGCGCGCGGCCGCGCTGTCCCTGGACCCGGACCT
The DNA here is from genome assembly GCF_042793275.1 of Isoptericola sp. NPDC056578. Classification (NCBI taxonomy): domain Bacteria; kingdom Bacillati; phylum Actinomycetota; class Actinomycetes; order Micrococcales; family Promicromonosporaceae; genus Isoptericola; species Isoptericola sp. NPDC056578. Next base: position 2,991 of record NZ_JBHTVC010000092.1, on the reverse strand, counting down.
GCTGACGGAGCTGCTCGGCGAGCAGGGCGCCACCCCGCTCGCGGACCTCCTCGACCCCGGCGCCGTCGAGCGCACCGAGGCGGAGCTGCAGGCGCTGGCGCCCGACCGTCAGGCGCGGGACGCCGAGGGCCTGTGGGACGTGCTGCGGCGCACCGGGCCGCACCCCCTCGGCGCCCTGCGGGACCGCACCCGCGAGGACGCGCGCGCCCGGGTCGGCGAGTGGCTGGCCGACCTGGAGGGCGCCCGCCGCGTCCTGCGGGTCCGGGTCGGGGGCCACGGGGGCGACGACGCCGAGCAGTGGGCGGTGGTCGAGGACGCCGGCCGGCTGCGCGACGCGCTCGGCGTGGCGCTGCCCGTCGGCGTCCCCGAGACCTTCACCGAGCCGGTGCCCGACCCCCTGGGCGACCTCGTCCGACGCCACGCCAGGACGCACGGCCCGTTCCCCGCCGCGGACGTCGCACGCCGCTTCGGCCTCGGCATCGCGGTCGTGACCCAGGTGCTCGCGCGGCTGGAGGCGGCGGGCGCGGTGGCGCGCGGGGCGCTGCGGCCGTCCTCGCTGGGCGGCACGGGCGACGAGTGGTGCGACCCGGAGGTGCTGCGCACGCTGCGGCGCCGGTCCCTCGCCGCGCTGCGCGCCGAGGTCGAGCCGGTGGAGCCGGAGTCGCTCGGCGTCTTCCTCCCGCGCTGGCACGGGATCGGCACCCGGGTGGGCGGCGCCGGGTCGGGCGGCGGCACGCTGCGCGGCGCGGACGGGGTGCTCCGCGCGGTGGAGCAGCTCTCGGGGGCGGCCGTGCCGGCGTCGGCGCTCGAGACGCTCGTGCTGCCCGCCCGCGTCTCCGACTACTCCCCCGCGGTGCTCGACGAGCTCACCACCGCCGGCGAGGTGCTCTGGTGCGGGCACGGCCGGCTCCCGGGCTCGGGCGGCGGCGACGGCATGGTGAGCCTGCACCTGGCCGACGGCGCGCCGCTCACGCTGCGCGACCCGGACCCGGCGGACGAGGGCGGCCCGCTCGACAGCGACCTGCACCGGGCGGTGCTCGACCTGCTCACCGGCTCGGGCGGGTACTTCCTGCCCCGCCTCGCGGAGCTCGCGGACGCGGGCCAGGCGGCGACCCTCGACGCGTTGTGGGACCTGGTGTGGGCGGGCTGGGTGACGAACGACCGCCTGGGTCCGCTGCGCGAGTCGCTCGGCGGGTCCACGCGGCGCGGGGCCAGGCAGGGCGGCGGCGCGCACCGCGCTCCCGCCGCCCCCGGCCGGGCCCGCCCGGTGCGCCCCTCCCGCTTCGGGCTCGCCCGTCCGACGTCGGCTGCCGCCGTGCCGCGCACCGGTGGCGGGCGATGGTCCGCGCTGCCGGCCGCGGAGCAGGACCCGACCGTGCGGGCGCACGCCCTCACCCAGGTGCTGCTGGAGCGGCACGGCGTCCTGACGCGCGCGGCGGCGCCCGCGGAGGGCGTGACCGCCCGCTTCCGCGACGTGTACCGGGTGCTCCGGGTGCTCGAGGAGCGCGGGGCCGTGCGGCGCGGATACTTCGTCGAGGGCCTGGGCGGCTCGCAGTTCGCGCTGCCCGGTGCGGTCGACCAGCTGCGCACGGACGCCGCCGACCGCGCCCGGGCCCGGGACGCGCTCGTCGAGAGCTCGGGCGGCGCCGGTGGCGGCCGGGTCGAGCCCGGTGCCGTCCTCCTCGCCGCGACCGACCCGGCCAACCCGTACGGCGCGGCGGTCGCCTGGCCGCGCACGGCGTCACCGAACGCGGCGTCACCGCGCGCGTCGTCGTCCGGCGCCCGCGTCCCGGGTCCGGGGGACGACGGCGCGGGCTCGCACCGCCCGGGGCGCAAGGCCGGCGCCGTCGTCGTGCTGGTCGACGGCGAGCTGGTGCTGTTCGTCGAGCGGGGCGGGCGCACGGTGCTGTCCTTCGGCCGCGGAGACGCGGGCGACGGCCCCCGGCTCGCCGCCGCGGCCCGCCTGCTCGTGGCCGAGACGCGCGCCGACCGGCTGGGGCGCGTCACCGTGCAGCGGGTCGACGGCGTCCCCGCGCTCACCGCGGCCCGCGACCGGACCCCCGCCGCGGCCGCGCTGCTCGACTCCGGCTTCGGCGTGACGCCGCGCGGCCTGCGCCCGGCCTAGGGCTCCGACCGTGCCCGAGGGAGACGTGCTGCGCCTCACCGCCGAACGGCTGGGCGCCGCGCTGCGCGGCACACCGCTGGTGCGCGCGGACCTGCGCTGGCCCTCGGCGGCGGGCGTGGACCTCGTCGGGGCCACCGTCCGCGAGTCGGTCGCGTACGGCAAGCACCTGCTCACCCGGTTCGACGACGGCCGCACCCTGCACACCCATCTGCGGATGGACGGCTCCTGGCGGGTGTACCGCACGGGGGCCCGCGAGGCGGCCGGTCGCTCCCCCGCCGTCCGCGCCGTGCTGGCCACCGCGTCGTGGACCTGCCTCGGCCTCCGGCTCGGCATGCTCGACGTGCTGCGCACCCGTGACGAGCCGCGCCTGCTGGGCCACCTGGGCCCCGACGTCCTCGCCGACGACTTCCCGGAGCGGGTCGACGAGGGCGCGCTCCGGCTCGCCGCGGACCCCGCGCGTCCGCTGTGCGTCGCCCTGCTCGACCAGCGCACCGTCGCCGGGCTCGGCACCATCTGGACGGCGGAGTCGCTGTTCGCCACCCGGCGGTGGCCGTGGACCCCCGTCGGCGACCTGGACGGCGACGCCCGCCGTGCGCTGCTCCTCACGGCCCGGCGCCTCATGGCGCGCAGCGTCGAGACGGGGCGACGCACCGGGCTGGGGGCCGTCGAGCTCGCCGTGCACGGGCGGCACCACAAGCCGTGCCGACGCTGCGGGACCCCCGTCGCGCTGGGCAGCACCAGCGGCCCGGGCAGCCGACCGGACGGGGGCGAACGGGCGATCTACTGGTGCCCGACCTGCCAGGCCGCGCCCTGAACGTCCCCCATTTCACCCGGGTACACACAGATCCGGCCCCGCGGGCAACGCC
>NZ_JBHTVC010000091.1:0-11706 GCF_042793275.1 Isoptericola sp. NPDC056578 | reverse complement strand
TGACGGAGGCCGGGGGCTCGACGGGTGCTTCGGGAGTTCAGACCGCCTTGCTGCTGACCCGGATGAACGTCGGGTTCGACTGCCAGATGCTGCGCTTGACGACGCCGACGCGCGGGTTGCCGGCGTCGATCTGCTTGCCGTTGCCGATGTAGATGGCCACGTGGCCGGGCGACCAGATCAGGTCGCCGGGCTTGGCGTTCTTGCGCGAGACCTTCTTGCCGACGTGCTTCTGCGCGGACGACGTGCGCGGCAGCTTCTTGCCGATCGCCTTCTTGTACACGTAGGAGGTGAAGCCGGAGCAGTCGAACGAGCTCGGACCGGTGGCGCCGGAGACGTAGCGGGCGCCGACCTTCGTCTTCGCGATCGCGACGACGGGCGAACCGGCGCGCTTCGCGGTCGCGGTGACGGCGGACGTGCCGACCTTGCGGAGCTTCGAGCTGCTCGGCAGGACGAAGATCTGCATCTTGTTCTTGCCGACCTTGTGCATCGACCAGTTCGGGTTGAAGGTCGCCTTGCCCTTGTGCAGCGTGCGGGTGGAGACCGACTTCCCGTTGACGAGGAGCTTGGCCTTCCCGGCCACGGCCTTGCCGGACCGGGTGGCGGTCACGGTGTAGGTCGGGCGCTTCGAGGCGCTCATGTGCTTGACGACGGTCTTCTTCCGGGCGACCTTGAGCGTGACGGTCGACTTGTAACCCTTGGCGGCCTGCACGGCCACCGAGCCGAGGTTCGCGGAACCGACGTTCGCGGAGGTGGCGCCGGTGGCGGCGGACGCGTGGGGGGCGACGGCGACGAGGCCGCCACCCGTGAGGGCGCCGGCGACGGCGAGGGCGATGATCGCCCGGCGGGGCCGGCGAGCGGCCGCGGCGGCGGTGCCGGGGCGCGCGGAGGCAGGGGACGTGGACATGGGGCGTGACCTCCAGCCTGCGAGATGAGCTGTCGGGTGAGGCCGAGATCGTTGGCCCGCCACCAGAGGTGGCTGAACCCCAAGGCCGGGAGCGTCCGGGCGGTGTGCCCGGGCGGCCGGCCGGAAGTGGGTCTCCCGCTGCTGCCGTGAGGTTCGTGGTCACCGGGACGCCGGCAGCACTCGGCTGCGTCCCGGTCGGCCGGCACCCGTGGCAGGTGCGGTCGAGGGACGCTAACCCCGCGGACCCTTCGAGGTCACGTTCCGATAACAGGCCCCGCGTGTCGCTGGCGCGGGGGGCGGTGGGCATCCGTGCTGGACGAGTCCGGTCAACCCGGAGCGAACCGGACGTGGTCGCGTGATACCGGATGTGACCAAGATCACTGTAAGAATCCACCCCTGGGGGGATATCGGAGACGTCGATCGTCCTCAGGCCAGCAGGTCGACCGTCCCGGGAGTCTCCGACACGGCGACGCACAGTCCCGTGCGGTCGCCGGCCGCCCAGCCGGCCTCCGACGGGGTGAGGACGACGAAGGTCAGCCCCTCCGCGTCGCGGCCCGCGGCGCCCAGCAGCCCGGGGCCGCAGTCGGCGGACGCCTTGCGCACCAGCGCGTCGTGACCGGGCCACACGGCACCGGCCGCGGAGTCCGTGCGCCCCACCACCTGCGCCTCGTGCTCGCCCGCGCACGGCACGACGGTCACCCGGCCGACGTCGCCGGGCGGCAGGTGCCGCAGGCAGGACCCGAGCACGAGCTGCGCCGCGTTCACCTCGCGCGCCCCGGTCACCGCGGCCGGCACGGGCGCGGTCGCCCGGTCGCGTGCCGTCATGACCCCGATCGCGACGGCGCCGCCGACGACGGCGAGCGCCACCACCGCCACGGCCGCGCGACGCACGCCGCGGCGCGCCCGGGCCGAGGCGCCGCCTTCGGCCCGGGGCCGTGCGCCGTCGCGGGGCGGGGGCGCGCCGTCGTCGCCCGTGCCCGGCAGGCCCAGGCCGGTGAGGCCGTCCGCGGGCAGCACGCCCGCCGGCGTCGGCGCGGCGAAGACCGGCTCAGCGGGGGTCGGCGCGGCGTCGGGTGCCGGGTCGGGTGCAGGGTCCTGCGCGCGGTCGTGCGGGTTCGGGTCCTGGGTCACGACGTGCTCCGTGCGCGTCAGGCCGGGTCGGCGAGGTCGAGGATCACCGGGACGTGGTCGCTGGCGCCCTTGCCCTTGCGCTCGTCACGGTCGATGGCGACGCCGGTGACGCGCTCGCGCACTGCGGGGGAGACGTAGGCGAAGTCGATGCGCAGACCCTTGTTCCGGGGGAACGCGAGCTGCTGGTAGTCCCAGTACGTGTAGGTGTGCTCGGCGGGCAGGTGCTCGCGCGTCACCTCGGTGTAGCCGGCGGTCGCGAACGCCGTGAAGGCCTCCCGCTCGGCGGGGGTCACGTGGGTGTGGCCCTCGAACGCGGCCGGGTCGTAGACGTCCGTGTCGAGCGGGATGACGTTCCAGTCGCCGACCAGCGCGACCGGGATGCGGGGATCGGCGGCGAGCCAGCCGGACGCGGCGTCGCGCAGCGCGCCCAGCCACGCCAGCTTGTACGCGTAGTGCGGGTCGCCGATCGCGCGGCCGTGCGGCACGTACAGGGACCAGACGCGCACGCCGCCGCAGGTGGCGCCGAGGGCGCGCGCCTCGATCGGCGGCGGCACGTCGAGCAGGGTGGCCGGTGCCTCGTCGGGCGTCGGGTCCGGGGCCTCGTCGGGTGCGCCGGCCGGTGCGGCGTCGGCGGCCGCGGCGGGCTTGGCGAACCCCGGCTGGCCCGGGAAGGACGTCTCGACGTCGGTGATCCCGACCCGGGACGCGATGGCGACGCCGTTCCACGCCGAGTGCCCGGTGTGCGCCACCTGGTAGCCGGCGGCCTCGAACGCCGCGTGGGGGAACTGCTCGTCGCGGCACTTGGTCTCCTGGATGGCGAGCACGTCCGTGCCCGAGCGCTCCAGGAAGGCGATCACCCGGTCGACGCGGGCACGGACGGAGTTGACGTTCCAGGTCGCGAGGCGCACGGGCGCCAGGCTACCGGCGGTCGCCGACGCCCTCGGGAGCTCATTCCCACGTCGCGGTGTCGGGGTCGACGCCGTGCGTGCGGGCACCGGCGTCGATGACCGCGCGCAGCCACGCCGTCAGGCCGGGGCGGCGTCGGTCGTGCTGGGCGGTGAAGTCGGGGTCGGCGGCGTACATGCGCCCGATGACGACGTGCATCGAGGGTGTGACGTCGAAGTAGGCGCCGAGCGACGCACGATGGCGCTCGGCCAGGGCGTCGGCCTCGGCACTGCCGGGCGCGACGCCGCGGCCGAACGCGTCCGCGAGGTCGTCGAGGACGGCGTCGGCCTCGGCGGCGACCTCCCGCCACTCCTCGGGGGTGCGCTCGGCCGACCGCTCCGCGAACTGGGCCCACTGGTCGGTGTCGCCCCAGCGTGCGCGGGCCCCGGCCGCCCACGACGGCTGCCAGTCGGCGCCGAACAGGGCGACCTGCTCCTCGGGGGACAGCAGGACGCCGCGCTCGCGCGCCTCGACCAGCCGGCCGAGGGCGTCGGCCGCACGCTCCAGCCGGCACAGCCGCTCTCGCACGAGGTCGCGCTGGCGGCGCAGGGACGCGTCCGCGCCCTGCGGGGAGTCGAGCAGCGCGCCGATCTCGTCGAGCGGCACGCCGAGCTCGCGGTACAGGACGACGCGGTGCGCGCGCGTGAGGTCCGACGCCGTGTACAACCGGTATCCCGCGGCCGTGCGCGCCGACGGGCGGACCAGGCCGACGGCGTCCCAGTGGTGCAGCGTCCGGACCGTGACGCCCGCGGCCCGCGCCGCGGCGCCGACGGTGAGGCGGGTCGTCATGGCGACCAGTCTGCCCGCCGCGTCAGCCCTCGGCGCCGAAACCCAGCTCGTCGCGCACGGTCTGCGCCTCCGGGCCCGCCGGGTCCCACGGGCGGGTGGCGGTCATGACGACGCGCGTCCGCTCGGGGGTCACGACCTCCAGGTCGAGGGTGCCCCACGGCTGCAGCCGAGGGCCGCTCGCCGACCCGGGCGCGACGCGCTCGCACGCGGCCGCGATCTCGTCGATCTCGCCCTGCACGCACGAGAAGCTCACGCTCAGGGGGCCGGCCTCGGCGGCGGGCGTCGCGGGCACGAGCAGCACGTCCTGGAACGCCCACCGGCGCAGGTGCACCACCGTGCCGGGGGCGGCGAAGAGCTCGAAGAAGCCGAGGCCGCGCACCCAGAAGTCGGTGGAGGCCTCGAGGTCGGCGGTCGGGACGTTGACGAACATCGGCATGCCGTAGATGCCGCGGAACTGTTCCGGCGGCTGCACGCCGGGGCCGGGACGCGGCACGGGGCCGATGCTGAACGCGGGGAAGAACGCGGGGAAGGTGGTGTCGGTCATGCGGCCAGCGTGGGCCCTCACGTCGCGTGAGGGTCAACCCCGCCGCGTCCGCCCTCTAGGCTGCCCCCATGGGTACCGCGCTCGTCACCGGCGCCACCGCCGGCCTCGGTCTGGAGTTCGTCTGGCAGCTCGCCACGGCGCGACACGACATGGTCGTCGTCGCGCGTGACGCCGACCGCCTGGAGCAGGTCGCCGCGCAGGTGCGCGCGGCGGCGGGCGTGCGGGTGGAGGTGCTGCCGGCGGACCTGTCCGTCAAGCAGGACCTGGAGCGGGTCGCGGCGCGGCTCGCCGTCACCGGCGACGAGGAGGGCGACGACCGGCGCCCGGTGGGCCTGCTCGTCAACAACGCCGGGTTCGCGACGGCGCAGTCCTTCGTGCGCGGCGACCTCGCCGTCGAGCTCTCCGCCCTGGACGTCATGGTCCGGGCGGTGCTCGTGCTCTCGCACGCGGCCGCCGGGCAGATGACGGGCCGCGGGCGCGGCGCCATCCTCAACGTGGGCTCGATCGCCGCGCTGACCGCCGGCGGCACCTACGCCGCGGCGAAGGCGTACGTCCGGTCGTTCACGGAGGGCCTGGCCGTCGAGCTCAAGGGCACCGGCGTCACCGCCACGGTGGTGAGCCCCGGGTTCGTGCGTACCGAGTTCCACGACCGGGCGGGCGTGGACATGTCCACGATCCCGGACGCCGGCTGGCTCGACGCCCCGACCGTCGTCTCCGAGGCGCTCGCGGACGTGCGGCGCGGCGTCGTCCTCTCGACGCCGTCGGTCCGCTACAAGGCGGCCGCGGCCCTGCTGCGCCTGGCCCCGCGCGCCGCGGTCCGTGCCGTCGGCAAGTACCGCTGACCACGGCCTGCACCGAGGCTGGGCGAGATCCGGCCGCCTGCCCCACGATGGAGATGTGATCGGGGGGCAAGCACCTGCGACGGACACCGGGGACGGTCGGAGCGCCCTCCCCGGCGGCGACGCGCTGGACTACCGCGACCTCTTCGACGCGCTGGCCGTGCCGAAGATCGTGCTGGACCCCGACCTCGTCGTGCTCGACGCCAACCGCTCGTACACCGAGCTGCTCGGCATGCCGGTGGACGCGCTGGTCGGGCGCACGCTGGCCGACGCCCTGGCGCAGGTGCCGGGCGGCCCTCCGCCCGTGCCCCATGCCATGGACGCCATCGCCCGGTGCCTGCGCACGGGCATGCCCGAGGTCGTCGAGCCGACCCGGTGGGACCTGCCCGACCCACGCACGGGCGAGACGGGACCGCGGTACTGGATGCTCCTCGCGCTGCCGGTCACGCGTGCGGGCGACGCCGCCGTCCGTGCCGTCGTGGTCCGGGTGGAGGAGGTCGACGCGGCCGACGTCGAGGGCACCGACGGCTACGCCACACCGGAGCGCTTGTCGTGGCACAGCACGGTGGCGCGCATGCGGGCGAACGCCGCCGCCGAGCGCGACGCGGCAGTCACCCTGCAGTCCTCGGTGCTCATCCCGCCGCCGGAGGTCCCCGGCCTCGCCGTGGACGTCCGGTACCAGCCGGCCAACCGGATCACGCGGGTGGGCGGCGACTGGTACGACGTCGTGCTCCGGGAGTCGGGTCGGGCGGTGCTCGTCGTGGGCGACGTGGCGGGGCACGACGTCGACGCGGCGGCCACGATGTCGCACCTCAAGGGCGTGCTGCGCACCGTCGCGGTCGAGGACGACGCGGGCCCTGCCGCGATCCTCGACCGGGCCGAGCGCGCCGCCGCCGTGCTGCGCATCGAGGCGTTCGCGGCGATCACGGTCGCCGTCGTCGAGCCGCCCGCGCCCGACGGGTCGCGGCGCGTCACCTGGGCCCGCGCCGGGTCCCTGCCGCCGCTGGTGCGGCGTGCCGACCTCGGCGCCGAGCTCCACGGCGAGCGTCCTGGCCGGCTGTTCGGGCTGCGGCTGCCCGAGGCGCGGCCGGAGTCGACCCTCGTGCTGGCACCCGGCGCGTCGCTGCTGCTGTTCACGGACGGCCTCGTCGAGCGGCGGGGCGAGCCGCTGGTGGACTCCCTGGAGCACCTGCGTGAGGACGTGGAACAGGTGGTGGACGCGCGGCTCGAGCGGCTGGCCGACTGCGTGCTGGCGCGGAGCACGCCGATCCGGGGTGCCGACGACGTGGCGGTGGTCGCGCTCCAGGTGGACGGCGCCCCCGCGGTCGGGCCCGAGGCCGTCGGTACGATGACCGGGTGACCTCCTCGGATACCGCCTTCGGCCCCACGCCCCGCGAGCAGCTGCGCGACCTCATCACCGAGCTCGCCGTCGTGCACGGCAAGGTGACGCTGTCCTCCGGCAAGGAGGCCGACTACTACGTCGACCTGCGCCGCATCACGCTGCACCACCGCGCCGCCCCGCTGGTGGGCCACGTGCTGCTCGACCACCTCGAGGAGGTCGGCCTCGGCACGGCGGAGGTGGACGCCGTCGGCGGCCTGACGCTCGGCGCCGACCCGATCGCGGACGCCCTGCTGCACGCCGCGGCGTCGCGCGGGCAGGACCTCGACGCGTTCGTCGTCCGCAAGGCGGCGAAGGCGCACGGCATGCAGCGGCAGATCGAGGGTCCCGAGGTCGCGGGCCGCAAGGTCGTGGTCCTCGAGGACACGACGACGACCGGCGGGTCGCCCATCACGGCGATCGAGGCGCTGCGCGCCGCGGGGGCCGAGGTGCTCGGCTGCGCCACGATCGTCGACCGCGCCACCGGCGCCGGCGAGAAGATCGAGGCCCTCGGCGTGCCCTACCACTACCTCTACGACCTGGCCGACCTGGGCCTCGCGTGAGCGGACCTGCCGCGCGACGGCCGAGCCCGGCGCTCCTGGTCGCGCCGATGGTGGTCGTGGTCGCGGCGGTCGTGCTCGCGGCGCTCGGGGTGTTCGACCTGTGGGTCGCTTACGTCCTCGTGCCCGTGGCCGCCGTCGTCGGCGGGCTGGGTTACCTGCGCGCCCAGCGCCGCTTCGTCGTGCGGCGGGGCGAGGACGTCGACCGGCTCGTCGCGGCCGGGCGGTGGACGGCGTACGGCGGCGCCGGGCAGCCCGACGTGCCACGCGACGTGCGGTCGTTCCCGAAGCGCGAGCCGCTCGCGAGCGACGTCGGGCACACGATCGGCGAGGTGCTGCGCAGCCGGGTGGACGGTCGAGACCTGTGGACCCTCGAGCTGGGCGTGCAGCGCCGCTCCGCCGGCACGATCACCGAGACCGGCGCCCGGGAGTCCGGCCCGGCGACGCTGACCGACCCGTACCACCTGGTCGTCACGCGTCTCGACCGCGCGCACGGCACGGTGGAGGTCTCCGCCGCGGGCCTCGCCGACGCGCTGCGGGCCGACGTCGAGGTCGGCGTGCCGGACTTCGACCGCGCGTTCCGCGTGAGCTCCGAGAGCGAGCGCACCGCCCGCGCGTGGCTCGGCGACGGCGGCGGCGCGGACCTCGCCCGCCAGGGCGTGGACGCGCTGCACGGCGGCCGGCTGCGGCTCGACGGCGACACCCTGCTGTGGTGGCGCAAGGGCCACCAGGACCTGGACGTCGTCGACGACGTCGCCCGCCTCGTCGCGCGGGCCGCGGCGTTCGTGCCGCGCTGACGGCCGACGTCTAGTCGCGTCGGCGGCCGAGCAGGAAGCCGCCGCCCAGGCCGACGAGCAGCGCACCTGCGCCGACGAGCGCCGGGCCGAACCAGTAGAGCCCGTTGCCAGGGACGAACACGGTCCCGGACAGCGGGGCATAGGCGAACCACCCGGACCCGGCCCGGGGCAGCTCGATACGGATTCCGACGAGGAGTAGGACGACACCCACGACGAGCGTCGTCACCACGAGGAACCGTGCCCGGCGCGTCATACCCGGCCGATGAGGTCCGCGATGGAGTCCACGACGTGCGACGGCCGGAACGGGTACGTGTCGACCTCGGCCGCCGAGGTGGAGCCGGTCATGACCAGGAAGGTCTCGAGCCCCGCCTCGATACCGGCGACGACGTCGGTGTCCATGCGGTCGCCGATCATCGCCGTCACCTCGGAGTGGGCGTCGATGCGGTTGAGGGCGGAGCGGAACATCATCGGGTTCGGCTTGCCCACGTAGTACGGCGAGCGGCCGGTGGCGGCCTGGATCATCGCGGCGACCGCGCCCGTGGCGGGCAGCGGGCCCTCGGCCGACGGCCCGGTGGTGTCCGGGTTGGTGGCGATGAAGCGGGCGCCGTCGCGAACGAGGCGGATCGCCTTGGTGATGGCCGTGAACGAGTAGGTGCGGGTCTCGCCGAGCACCACGTAGTCCGGGTTCGACTCGGTGAGCGTGTACCCCGCCTCGTAGAGGGCGGTGGTGAGGCCGGCCTCGCCGATCACGTACGCCGAGCCGTTGGGGATCTGGTCGGTGAGGAACTGCCCGGTGGCCAGCGCGGACGTCCAGATCGCCTCCTCCGGCACGTCGATGCCCGACGTCGCGAGGCGGGCGCGCAGGTCGCGCGGCGTGAAGATCGAGTTGTTCGTGAGCACGAGGAACGGCCGCTCCGCGTCGCGCAGCGCGCGGATGAACTCCGGCGCCCCGGGGATGGCCTGCCCCTCGTGCACGAGGACACCGTCCATGTCGGTCAGCCAGCACTCGATCCGTCGTTCGCTCACGCGCCAACCCTAGTGCGCGGGCCGCGCGTGTGCGTGGGCGTCCGCGTGCGTCGGCCAGGATGGGCGCATGACGACGATCGTGGTGGTGGGCGGGACCGGTCAGGCGGGCCGGGCCGTCGTGCGCGAGGCCGGGGCGCGGGGGCACGACGTGCGCGTGGTGTCGCGGCGGCGCCCGGAGGACGTCGCGGAGCTCGGCGGGGCGGCGCACCACGCGGTGGACCTGCTCGCGGACGACGACGCGGCCGTGATCGCGGCGCTGACCGCCGCGTTCGACGGCGCCGACGCCGTGGTGGACACCAGCAACGGCATGACGCCCGGCGCGCAGGCCGTGTTCACGACCGGTGCGCGGCGGGTCGCGGAGGCGGCCGGCCGCGCGGGCGTGGGCCGTGCGGTCGTGCTGTCGATCGCGGCGGTGGACCAGAGCGAGTACCCCTACTACCGCGCGCACGCCGAGCAGGAGCGCGTGTACGCGGCCGGGCCCGCGCCGGTGACGGTCGTGCGGGCCACCCAGTTCCACGGGTTCCTCGACCTCTTCTTCGGCCGCGGCAGCCGCCTCGGCGCCTGGTCGCGGCTCGGGCTGCTGCCGTACCCGCGAGGCTGCCGCTTCCAGACGATCGACCTGCGCGACGTCGCCCGCGCGCTCGTGGACGCGGCCGAGGGCGAGGACCCGCTCGGGGTCGGGCCCGCCACGGGCCCCTCGGGCGCGCCGACCGCCACCGTCGGCGGGCCGCAGGTGCTCGACGCGCGGGCGATGGCGGACGCGTGGCGGCGGGCCCGCGGCTCCCGCCGGCTGCCGGCGGGGGTGCCGCTGCCCGGGCCGCTCGGGGACTTCCTGCGCGCCGGGCGCAACCTCGTGCCGGACGCCGCGGCGGGCACGACCACCTACGACCAGTGGCTGGCCGGGCGGTGACCGGGACCGGGCGCGAGCCCGAGCGCGAGATCGAGCGCGAGGTCGGCGTCGGCCCGTGGCCGGGCGGCCCGTCCGCGTGGCCCCGCCGCGCGGACGGTGCGCCGGATCCTCGCTACGACCCCGAGCTGCTGGAGCACGGCGACCGCCGCAACGTCGTCGACCGCTACCGGTACTGGACCGTCGAGGCCGTCCTCGCCGACCTCGACGCCCGCCGCCCCGACGGCCGGGAGCTGCACGTCGCCATCGAGAACTGGGCGCACGACCTCAACATCGGCTCCCTGGTGCGCACGGCCAACGCGTTCAACGCGGCCGGGGTGCACGTCGTCGGCCGACGGCGGTGGAACCGGCGCGGCGCGATGGTCACCGACCGCTACCTGCACACCCACCACCACCCGGACGCGGCGGCGCTCGCCGCCTGGGCGGCGTCGGAGGACGGCGGGGCCGGCCTGCCCGTGATCGGCATCGACAACGTGCCCGGGTCGGTGCCGCTGGAGGCCTCCGACCTGCCCGCCCGCTGCGTGCTGCTGTTCGGCCAGGAGTCCACCGGCCTGACGCCGGAGGCGCAGGCGGTGTGCGCCGACGTCCTGCACATCACCCAGCACGGCTCCACGAGGTCCCTCAACGCGGGCGCCGCGGGCGCGATCGCGATGCACGCCTGGGCGTCGCGGTGGCTCCCTCCGTCTCACGGAGCCGACGGCATGTGACTCTCATGACCCGGACGTGAGAAAATCCGGTTGCATGCGGGTCGCACGGCGCCCGTCGCGACGAAGCATCCCGCTGCATCCTCGTACGCCCCGTCATTGGAGTACCGCAGATGCCTATCGCAACCCCCGAGGTCTACGCCGAGATGATCGACCGGGCGAAGGCCGGCAAGTTCGCCTACCCCGCCGTCAACATCACCTCGTCGCAGACCGTGACCGCCGCTCTCCAGGGCTTCGCCGAGGCCGAGTCGGACGGCATCATCCAGGTCTCCGTGGGCGGCGCCGAGTACGCGTCTGGCTCCACCGTGAAGGACCGCGTCGTCGGCTCGCTGGCCCTCGCGGCCTACGCCACCGAGGTCGCGAAGAACTACTCGGTGAACATCGCGATCCACACCGACCACTGCGTCAAGAAGAACCTCGACTCCTGGGTGCGTCCGCTGCTCGCCCTCGAGGCGGAGCAGGTGAAGGCCGGCAAGAACCCGACCTTCCAGTCGCACATGTTCGACGGCTCGGACATCCCCCTGGACGAGAACCTCGTCATCGCCGCCGAGCTGCTCGAGCTCTCGCAGGCCGCGCGCACCATCCTCGAGATCGAGGTCGGCGTCGTGGGCGGCGAGGAGGACGGCCACGAGGCCGAGATCAACGAGAAGCTCTACACGACGGCCGAGGACGGCCTCGCCACCGTGCGCGCCCTCGGCGCCGGCGAGAAGGGTCGCTACCTCACGGCCCTCACCTTCGGCAACGTGCACGGCGTGTACAAGCCGGGCGCCGTGAAGCTGCGCCCGTCGATCCTCGCGGACATCCAGAAGGCCGTCGGCTCGGAGATCGGCAAGGAGAACCCGTTCGACCTCGTGTTCCACGGCGGTTCGGGCTCCACGGCCGAGGAGATCTCCGAGGCGGTCGACAACGGTGTCATCAAGATGAACATCGACACCGACACGCAGTACGCGTTCTCGCGTCCCGTCGCGGACCACTTCTTCCGCAACTACGACGGCGTCCTCAAGGTGGACGGCGAGGTCGGCAACAAGAAGGCCTACGACCCGCGCGCCTGGGGCAAGCAGGCCGAGGCCGGCATGGCCGCCCGCATCGTCGAGGCCGCGCAGCAGCTGCGCTCCGCCGGCCACAAGATGTGACCTGCCACCTCACGCCGAGGTAGTTCGAAGGGCGGCCCGCACCTGGTGC
>NZ_JBHTVC010000090.1:0-11847 GCF_042793275.1 Isoptericola sp. NPDC056578 | reverse complement strand
GCCCCGAGCCGCACGGCTCGGGGCCTTCGTGCTGTCTCCGGCGGTGCCGGACCGTCGGGCGACGACGGCAGGGCTACGACGACGGCAGGCTACATCGTCGAGGTCTGCTCGCGGGCGGCCACGACGCGAGCCAGCTCCGCCCGCAGCGCGGCGGTGCCGGGGTGCTGGGCGAGCGACTCCAGGTGCTGGCGCGCCTCCGCGACGCGACCGGCCTCGAGGGCCGCGAGCACGAGCTGCCGACCCACCTCGGGCGTGTGCTCGCGGGCGCGCCAGTGGCCGATGCCGAGACCCAGCGCCTCGGTGGGCATGCCGGCGTCGCGCAGGATCGCCAGGCCCTCGGCCAGGGCCTCGCCGCCCGGGTCGCGCTCGGCCGCGGTGGCGAGGCGCCGGGCCGCGCCCTCCGGGTCGTCGGCGACGGACAGGCGCCCGAGCTCGAGCAGCGGGCGCCACCCGCGCGGGTGACCGGCGAGCTCCTCCGCGAGCGACCACACGGCCAGGTCGGCGGCGCGCTGCTGCGCGGCCTCGTCGGCCGGGGCGGTGAGCGGGTCCTCCGGGTTCGGCGACTCGGCCGCGCGACGGCGCACGATCTCCGCGAGCGCCCGGAAGGCGGGCGCGTCGTTGGGGTCGTCGGTGAGGATGGCCCGCAGGGCGTCCTCGGGCACCGTGTCCCCGTGCTCCTGGGCGGGCGACGGCCGGCGCGCGGCCACCGTCGAGGCGGAGAACGGCCGGCGCAACAGCTGCCGGAGCCGGGGCATGAGGGCCATAGCACCGACACTATCCAATGACCCCCGCCACGGCCGGGCCCCGCTCCGACCGCCCGGACGTTTGTGCACTCCCCACAACCACGCCCGTATCCTCGACCCATGACGAGCAGCGGCACCCCGACCTCCACGACCGACGGGACCGCCGTCCCCGAGGGCAGCGCGGACGGCACTCCCGTCTCCCGGGGCGAGAACGTGCAGCGCGTGCGGGAGGGCATGGGGCTGCTCACCTCGACCGCGATGCGCCGCCTCGAGGAGGACGTGCACTGGTACCGGCAGCTCCCGGCGGAGGACCGGTCGTACGTGGCCCTGGTCGCGCAGTCCGGCATCAACGCCTTCGTGAGCTGGTTCGCCGAGCCCACGCCCACCCCGCACGGCGTCGGCGAGATGTTCGCCGCCGCGCCGCCCGAGCTCACGCGCTCGATCTCCCTGCAGCACACGCTGCAGCTCGTCCGCCTCATGGTCGACGTCGTGGAGCAGCACTCGGACGAGATCGCGGCCCCCGGGTACGAGCGCGAGCTGCGCGAGGCGGTGCTGCGGTACTCCCGCGAGATCGCCTTCTCCGCCGCCGAGGTCTACGCCCGCGCCGCCGAGGTGCGTGGCGCCTGGGACGCCCGCCTCGAGGCGCTGGTGGTGGACGCGCTGGTGCGCGGCGACGGCGACGACTCGCTCCGCTCGCGCGTCTCGGCGCTCGGCTGGAGCGGCCGCGGCCAGGCCCTCGTGGTGGTGGGCGAGGCGACGACGCGGCTCGACGACGTCCGCACGGCGGAGCTGCGGCGGCTCGCCCGCCGCGCCGCGGGCGACGCCCTGGTCGGCATCCACGGCGACCGTCTCGTGCTCGTGCTGGGCGGCGAGGGCGACCTCGTCGCCGCCGCCACGTCGCTCCTGGACCGCTTCGGTCCCGGGCCCGTCGTGATCGGCGGCGTCGTGCCCGACGTCTCGGACGCCGCGGCGTCCGCGGCCGCCGCCCTCGCCGGGCTGGCCGCCGCGCCCGCCTGGCCGCAGGCGCCGCGCCCGGTGCTCGCCGACGAGATCCTGCCGGAACGCGTGCTGACCGGCGACGTCACCGCGCGCCGCACCCTCGTGGCCCAGGCGTACCGCCCCCTGCAGGAGGCGTCCGGCTCCGTGCTCGAGACGCTGTCCGCCTACCTGGGCACGGGCCGGTCGCTCGAGGCCGCCGCACGCCGCCTGTACGTGCACCCGAACACCGTGCGCTACCGGCTGCGCAAGGTCTCCGAGATCACCGGCTGGGACCCGCTCGACGCCCGCGAGTCGTTCGTCCTCCAGATCGCCCTGGCTCTCGGGCAGCTGGAGGGGGACCCGGGCGCCGGCTGAGCGCGCCGGGCACGGTCTCGGCCCGTGCGACGCGCGCGTCCTTGGAGGTTTCCCACAATCGCTTTCCACCAGGTTCGTGCGCGTCGCGACGACGCACCCCCGCCGCGGGGTGACACCGTGGGCACGTGCTCGCCGTCGTCTGCCCTGGACAGGGCTCTCAGACCCCCGGGATGCTCAGCCCCTGGCTGGAGCTGCCCGGCACCGCCGACCTGCTCGACACCTTCTCGGCCGCGGCCGGGACCGACCTCGCCCAGCACGGGACGACGTCGGACGCGGACACGATCCGCGACACCGCCGTGGCCCAGCCGCTGATCGTCTCGTCGTCGCTCCTCGCCCTGCGCGCCGTCCTCGACGGGCGCCCCACGACCGAGGTCGTGGACGTCACGGCCGGCCACTCGGTCGGCGAGCTCAGCGCCGCGGCCGTCGCGGGCGCGCTCGACGACGCCGGCGCCGTCGGCCTGGTCTCGCACCGGGCGCGCGCGATGGCGGAGGCCGCCGCGGCCGCGCCGTCCGGCATGAGCGCCGTCGTCGGCGGCGACCCCGACGAGGTCCTGGCCTCGATCGAGGCCGCCGGTCTGTTCCCCGCGAACGTCAACGGCGGCGGCCAGGTCGTCGCCGCCGGCGACCTGGAGCGCCTCGCTGCGCTGGCCGCCGACCCGCCGACCCGCGCCCGCGTGATCCCGCTGCAGGTCGCGGGCGCGTTCCACACGCCGTTCATGGAGTCGGCCAGGGTCGCGTTCGAGCAGGTCGCGACCGGCTGGCTCGCCACCGACCCGCGGCTGCCGCTGCTGTCGAACGCCGACGGCGCGTCCTACGACACGCTCGGGACCGGCGCCCACGGTCACGGCACCGCCACGGACGTCCTCGCGCGCCTCGTCGCGCAGGTCACCGCGCCGGTGCGCTGGGACCTGTGCCAGGCGACGCTCGCCGAGCGCGGCGTCACCGGCATCCTCGAGCTCGCCCCGGGCGGGGTCCTCACCGGCCTGGCCAAGCGCGCGCTCAAGGGCGTCGAGTCGGTCGCCGTGAAGTCCCCCGACGACGTCGAGGCCGCGCGCGACCTCATCTCCCGCCACTCGGTCGCCGCGGGCGCCGGGACCGCCGCGTGAGCCAGTCGCTCCCCGGGCCGCGCCGCACGCTCCGTCAGGCCGAGCCCGTCCGCTTCTCGCGGATCCTCGCGATCGCGGGCGAGCGCGGCGAGCGCGTCGTGACGAACGACGACGTCGCCGGCCCGATCGACTCCTCCGACGAGTGGATCCGCCAGCGCACGGGCATCGTCACGCGCCGGTACGCCGCCGCGGACGTCGACGTGCTCGACCTGGCCGAGGCGGCGGCCCGCAGGGCGCTCGACGCCGCCGGCCTCACCGGCGCGGACGTGGACGTGGTGATCCTGTCCACGGTGACGTACTTCCACCAGACGCCGGCGGGCGCGGCCGTCCTCGCGGAGCGCCTCGGCGCCACCCCGGCCGCGGCGTACGACGTCTCGGCCGCCTGCGCGGGCTACGCCTACGGGATCGGCCAGGCGGACGCCCTCGTCCGCTCCGGCGCCGCCCGGCACGTGCTGGTGATCGGCGCGGAGAAGATGTCCGACTTCGTCGACCCCACGGACCGCTCCATCTCGTTCCTGCTGGGCGACGGCGCGGGCGCGGCCGTCGTCGGCCCCTCGGACATCCCGGGCATC
This sequence comes from Isoptericola sp. NPDC056578, assembly GCF_042793275.1. Taxonomy (NCBI): domain Bacteria; kingdom Bacillati; phylum Actinomycetota; class Actinomycetes; order Micrococcales; family Promicromonosporaceae; genus Isoptericola; species Isoptericola sp. NPDC056578. The sequence continues at coordinate 8,073 of NZ_JBHTVC010000090.1, read as the reverse complement.
GGCCCGACGGTGTGGGGGTCGGACGGCGCGAAGTCGCAGGCCATCTCGCAGACACGCGGCTGGTCGGACCTGCGCGCGGAGCCGACGGCCGGCTGGCCGACGCTGCGCCAGGACGGCCCGACCGTCTTCAAGTGGGCCAGCTTCCAGATGGCCCCGATCGCGGCGAAGGCCATGGCGGAGGCGGGCGTCGAGCCCGAGGACGTCCAGGTCTTCGTGCCGCACCAGGCGAACATGCGCATCATCGACCAGCTCGTCAAGCAGCTGCGGCTGCCCGAGAGCGTCGTCGTGGCACGTGACATCGCCGACACCGGCAACACGTCCGCCGCGTCGATCCCGCTCGCCACGGAGCGGCTGATCTCCGAGGGGCAGGCCCGCTCCGGCGACCTGGCCCTGCAGATCGGCTTCGGCGCCGGCCTCGTCTACGCGGCCCAGGTCGTGGTGCTGCCCTAACCTCTGGTGCGACCCTGGCACTCGGTCGCGCGACAGGTCGCGCGATCGGTCGCCCGGGGTCGTGACCGACCCCCGTGGTGCGGGACAATCGCACCGCAACACCCCACGGTGCCGGACGGCCGGTACCCCGTTTCAAGGAGAGACGCACCCCATGGCTTACACCTCCCAGGAGATCCTCGAGGGCCTCGCCGAGATCGTCGCCGAGGAGACCGGTCTGCCCACGGACGCGGTCGTGTCGGAGAAGTCGTTCACGGACGACCTCGACATCGACTCGCTGTCGATGATGACGATCGTGACCCACGCCGAGGACAAGTTCGGCGTCCGCATCCCCGACGACGAGGTCAAGAACCTCACCACGGTCGGCGACGCCGTCTCGTACATCGAGGGTGCGCAGGCCGCGTGACGCCGCGGGGCGCTCGCCCCGCCGCGCGGGCGGGCCGGTGACCCCGGCCCGCCCGGCAACCTGAACGACTCGTACCCGCTCTCACCTCAGGAGTGACCCACCCATGACTGCCGCACCCGCCTCGCGCGACGTCGTCGTCACCGGCCTCGGCGCCACCACCCCGCTCGGTGGCGACGCTCCCAGCACCTGGGCTGCCGCCCTCGCGGGTGAGTCGGGCGCGCGCACCCTGGACAACGACTGGTCGGAGAAGTACGGGATCCCCGTCACGTTCGCCGCCACCATCAAGGTCACGCCCGACCAGGTCCTCTCGCGGCCCGAGACCAAGCGCATGGACCCGTCCACGCAGTACGCGATGGTCGCCGCCCGCGAGGCCTGGCAGGACGCCGGCGCCCCCGAGGTCGACGGCGAGCGGCTGGGCGCCGTGGTCTCCTCCGGCATCGGCGGCATCTGGACCACGCTCGACGGCTGGGACACGCTCAAGGAGCGCGGCGCCCGCCGGATGCTTCCCATGACCGTCCCGATGCTCATGCCGAACTCCCCCGCGGCCTACGTGTCGCTCGAGTTCGGCGCCAAGGCCGGGGCCCACGCGCTCGTGTCCGCCTGCGCGTCGGGCGCCGAGGCGATCGGCTACGGCGTGGACATGATCCGCGCCGGCCGGGCCGACGTCGTCGTGTGCGGCGGCACCGAGGCGACGATCCACCCGATGCCCATCGCGGCCTTCGCCGCGTCGCGCACGCTCTCGCTGCGCAACGACGACCCGCAGGGCGCCTCGCGACCGTACGACGTCGACCGCGACGGCTTCGTCATCGGCGAGGGCGCCGCGATCGTGGTGCTGGAGAGCGCGGAGCACGCCGCCGCCCGCGGTGCCCGCGTCTACGCGAAGATCGCCGGCGTCGGCCTCTCCGCCGACGCCTTCCACATCACCTCTCCCGACCCCGAGGGCACCGGACAGGTCTCCGCGATGCGCCGGTCGCTCGAGGACGCCGGCGTGACGTCGCGTGACGTCGTGCACGTCAACGCGCACGCCACCTCCACCAAGGTCGGCGACCTCACCGAGACCGCGTCGATCCGCACCCTCATGGGCGGCGAGGCCGACCACGTGCGGCTCTCGGCCACCAAGTCCATGACCGGCCACCTGCTGGGCGGCGCCGGCGCGCTCGAGACGCTCTTCACCGTCAAGGCGGTGCACGAGCGCCTCGCCCCGCCCACGATCAACGTGGCGAACCCGGACCCCGAGCTCCAGGTGCCGCTGGTGCGCGCCACCCCGGAGAAGCTGCCCGACGGCGACATCGTGGCGCTCAACAACTCGTTCGGTTTCGGCGGCCACAACGTCGCCCTCACGGTGACGAGCGCCTGAGAGGTCCGTTCCGCCCGCGTCGCACCGTCTGCAACACCTGTCCCTGATGCCCGGACTCGTCGTCCGGGTCGGTTTGTCCCTCGTGGTGCCTGCATGATCCGAGCAACCTATGTTGGCGCCCGAGGCCACCAACGTCGGTGTGCCGCAGTCAAGGTCCAAGGGGGAGACCGATGGCACGTGCGCGCCGTCATGCGGAGCAGGCTCGAACGACAGCTCACGGGAACGGGGCGGCTCCCCCGCCACGATCCCGACCGCGCGGCGACGCTCTGCGGAACCTCACCGCCGGTGTGACCTCAGCAGCCGTGCTCGGGGCGCTCGCTTTCGCGGGCGCCCCGAGTGCGTCCGCGGCGCCCACCGACGTGGCGGAGTCGCTGGGCAAGTTCCTCGGCGGCGAGGTGCTCCTCGGGAACGTGGACCTCGACTCGATCGCCGAGGTGGAGGGCGCCGACGCCGCGTACCCGTCGGGCACCTCCCCGGACACCAACCCGCTCGCCGCCGACGTGCTCAACACGCTCGACGTCGACCTCACCGACACGCTCCAGCTCTTCGGCCCGGACGGCATCGTCGAGCTCGGTGCGGTGAACCAGTACGCCGGCGCCGACGAGGACGGCTCCACCTCCGCCTCGGGCGCCGTGACCGACCAGGGCGCCATCTCGGTGGGCGGCTCGGAGCAGTTCCCGGCCGACGCCACCGTGTCCCTGACGCCGCTGGTGCCCGAGGTCCTGCGCGACTCCACCGTCTCGCAGCTCGCCCTCTCCCTCGGCGCGCTCTCCGCGACGGCCCAGGCCGAGCCCGGCTCCGACCCGACGGGCGACTACCAGATCGCGGGCGCGACCCTCGACCTCACCAGCCCCCTCGTCGGCAACGTCTACACCCAGCTCCAGGACGCCATCACCCCGGTGCAGTCGTCCCTCGACGGCCTCGAGGGCACGCTCACCACGGCGCTCAACGGCCTGATCAACGTCAACCTGGCCTGTCGCGCGCTCGACCGGTGCCGTGGACGTCACGGTCCCGGACCTCACGCAGGCGCTGCCCACCGGTTTCGTGGGCGACGGCGCCGTCCAGGTCAACCTCGAGACCGGCGAGGTCAGGGTCGACCTCGAGCAGCTGCTCGCGGACGACCCGGACCTGCCCGACCTCAACGAGCTGCCGGCCAACTACGAGATCCTCAACGGCGACGTGGTCGCCGCGATCTCCGACGCCGTCACCAGCACCATCACGTCGGTCGTGCAGGACGTCGCCGACGGCGTGCGCGCCGCCGTCGAGGCCACCGCCGTCAGCGTGGACATCGACTTCCAGGTGTTCTCCGTGCTCACGTGGACGGACGTCCTGAGCCTCGACCTCGACGCCAGCCTCGCGGAGATCGACGCCGGCACCGCCACCGCGGACGTCGACGTCCTCGGCAGCACCGCACTCGTCAACACCCTGCTCGGTGCTCTCGGGCTCGGCTCCACGCAGGCGCTCGCGTCCGCGGTCGTCAACGCCCTCCTCGCGCCGGTCGGTGCGGTCTTCACCCTCGTCGACACGCTGGAGAGCACGCTCGACGGCGTCACGGGAGACCTTGCGGACGAGGTCGTCGGGCCCGTCCTGGACGTGCTCACGGGAGTCGTCTCGCTGACCGGCAACGTCCAGGAACAGCCGGGCGACCTGCCAGACCAGGACCCGTCGGGCATCGAGTCGTTCACCGAGCGCGCCCTGTCGCTGCGCCTGCTGTCCCTCGGCACCGGCGACGACCTCGCCACCGTGAACCTGGCCTCCGCGAGCGTGCGCGCCGTCGCGGCGCCGACGATCGCCGCCGACCCTGCGACGGTCCAGGCGGGCGCCCAGAGCACGATCACGGGCTCCGGCTTCGCCCCCGACACCGACCTGACCGTGCAGCTCACGGACACCGACGGCGCGCCCGTCGGCGTCCCGGTCCCCGTCACGTCGGACGGCTCCGGCACCTTCACGGTCCCGCTGCCCGTCGACTCGGGCACCGCGGCCGGCGACCACACCGTGACCGCCTCGGGCGACCCGTCCGGCGTGACGCCGACGACGCCGCTCGCCGTCACGGCTGCCCCGAGCATCGCGGCCGACCCGGGCACCGTCCCGGCCGGCGGCACCTCCACGATCACCGGCGAGAACTTCACCCCCGGCGGCGGCGTCTCCGTCCAGCTCACCGACGACGCCGGCGATCGCGTCGGCGACCCCGTCACCACCACCGCGACCGACGACGGCACCATCTCCGTCGACCTGCCCACCGGCGCGGACACCGCCGCCGGCGGCTACACGGTCGTGGCCACGGACGCATCGACGGGCGCCACGGCCGACACGGCCCTCGCGGTGACCGACGCCCCGGCTCTGGCCCTCGACCCGACCACGGTCGTCCCGGGCGGGACGACCACCGTCACCGGCACCGGCTTCACCCCGGGCGAGGACGTCAGCGTCCAGCTCACCGCCCCCGACGGCACCGCCGTGGGTGACCCGGTCACGGTGGCCGCAAGCCCCGACGGCTCGATCTCCACACCGCTGACCGTGCCGGACGGCGCGGACGCGGGCGACCACACCGTCGTCGCGACCGACGTGTCGGGCGCGACGGCGCAGGCGGACCTCGCGGTCCTCGTCCCGACCATCACGGTTGATCCCGCGACGGTCCCGGCCGGCGGCACCACGACGGTCGCCGGCGAGGGCTTCACCCCCGGCAGCGATGTCACGGTCCAGCTCACCGACGCCGACGGGGCGCCGGTCGGCGATCCCGTGACGACGACCGCGACCGGCGACGGTGCGTTCGACGTCGACCTGCCGGTCCCGGCCGACGCCACCCCCGGCGACCACACCGTGGTCGCCACGGACGGCTCCGGCATCTCGGCCGAGACCGCCCTGGCGGTGACCGACGCCCCGACGGTCATCGCCGACCCGGGCACCCTGCCCGCGGGCGGGGGCACGACCATCACCGGCACCGGCTTCACCCCGGGCGGCGACGTCACGATCCAGCTCGCCGACGCGGACGGTGCACCGGTCGGCGACCCGGTCACCACGACGGCCAGCGACGAGGGGGCCATCGAGGTCGATCTGCCGACCGACGCCGGGACCACGCCGGGCGACTACTCGGTCGTCGCGACGGACGTCTCGGGTGCCACCGCCGAGGCGCCGCTCGAGGTCACCGCGGCCCCGACGATCGCCGCGGACCCGGCGATCGTCCCGGGGGGCGGCACCACGACCGTCACCGGAGAGGGCTTCACGCCGGACTCCGACGTGAGCCTCCAGCTCACCGACGCCGCCGGGGCCCCGATCGGCGCTCCCGTCACGGCGTCCGCCGGCCCGGACGGGACGATCACCTCTCCCCTGCCCGTGCCCGACGACGCGCCGAGCGGGCCGTACACCGTCGTGGCGACCGACGTCACCGGCGCCACCGCACGGGCCACGCTCGCCGTCACCGGGCCGCCGGCCTTGGCCGCCAACCCGGGCACGGTCCCGGCGGGCGGCACCACGACCGTGACCGGCGGAGGCTTCACGCCGGACGAGGACGTCACCGTCCAGCTCACCGACGACACCGGCGCCCCGGTCGGTGACCCGGTCACCGCGACCGCGACCGAGGGCGGCACGATCACGGTCGACCTCCCGGTCCCGGCCGACGCCACCCCCGGCGTCCACCCCGTCGTCGCCACGGACATCACCGGAGCGACGGCCGAGGCACCGCTGGAGGTCACCGCGGCCCCGACGATCGCAGCCGACCCGGGCACCCTGCCCGCCGGCGGCACCACCACCGTGACCGGCACCGGCTTCACGCCCGGCGAGGACGTCACCGTCCAGCTCACCGACCCCGACGGCAACCCCGTCGGCGCCCCCGTCACGGTCACCGCGGGCAGCGACGGCACTATCGAGGTCGACGTGCCCGTCCCGGCAGACGCAGTGCCCGGCGACCACTCCGTCGTCGCCGAGGACGTCAGCGGCGCGACGGCCGAGGCACCGCTGGTCGTGACCGCGGCCCCGACCGTCGCGGTCGACCCGGGCAGTGTCCCGGCCGGGAGCAGCACCGCCGTCACCGGCGAGGGCTTCACCCCCGGCGAGGACGTCACCGTCCAGCTCACCGACCCCGACGGCACCCCGATTGGGAGCCCGGTGACGGTCGCCGCCGGCGACGACGGCACGATCGAGGCCGAGCTCATGGTCCCGGCCGGCGCCACCCCCGGCGACTACTCGGTCGTGGCCGAGGACTCCTCGGGTGCCACCGCCGAGACACCGCTGGAGGTCACCGCACCCGTGGTGCCCGTGATCACGGTGGATCCGGGGACCGTCCCGGCAGGCGGCTCGACGTCCGTCTCGGGCGGGGGCTTCACCCCCGGCGAGGACGTCACCGTCCAGCTCACCGACCCCGACGGCACCCCGATTGGGAGCCCGGTGACGGTCGCCGCGGGCGACGACGGCACGATCGAGACCGAGCTCATGGTCCCGGCCGGCGCCACCCCCGGCGACCACACCGTTGTCGCGGAGGACTCCTCGGGCGCCACCGCCGAGGCGCCCCTGGAGGTCACCTCGGCCCCGGCCGTCGCGGTCGACCCGGGCAGCGTCCCCGCTGGCGGCACCACCACCGTCACCGGCGAGGGCTTCACCCCCGGCGAAGACGTCACCGTCCAGCTCACCGATCCCGACGGCAGCCCCGTCGGCGACCCCGTCACCGCGACCGTCGGCGACGACGGCACGTTCACCGTCCCTGTCACCGTCCCGGCTGACGCGACACCGGGCGACCACACCGTGGTGGCGGAGGACTCCTCCGGTGCCACCGCGGAGACTCCGCTCGAGGTCACCGCGCCGGCGGACCCGGTGCTCACCGTCGACCCGGGCAGCGTCGCAGCGGGGAGCAGCACCACCGTCACGGGCGGCGACTTCACCCCGGGCGAGACGGTCTCGGTGATGCTCGTCGACGCCGCCGGCGACCCCGTGGGCGAGCCCGTCACCACCCGGGTGGGCGCCGACGGCACGTTCACCCTCGACCTGCCCGTTCCTGCGGGCACCGAGGCCGGCGACTACACCGTCGTCGCCGAGGACGGCGCCGGGGCGACCGCCGAGGTGCCGCTCGAGGTCACGGCCCCCACGCCGACCGACCCGTCGATCGACGTGGACCCCGGCACGGCGGCACCCGGCGACACCGTCACGGTGATCTGCGACGGCTTCGGCGAGGGCACCGTCGTGGTGCAGCTCGTCGGGCGTGACGGGGAGCCCGTCGGCGACCCCGTCGAGTGCGTCGCCGGCGAGGACGGGTCCGGCACCGTCGAGCTGCCGATCCCCGAGGACGCCGAGCCCGGCGACCACACGGTGGTCGGGAGCGGTCCCGACGGGACGGAGGCGGAAGCTCCCCTGACGATCACCGAGCCCGCCGGCGAGCGTCAGCTCTCGTCCCGGTTCTCCCAGGCGGAGGTCGAGCGCGGCGACTCGCAGACGTTCAGCGCGGGCGGGTTCGAGCCCGGTGAGGAGGTGCGGGCGGTCATCAACTCCGACCCGCTCCCCCTGCCCGTCACGACGGCCGACGAGAACGGGGTCGCTACCTGGACCTTCGTGGTCCCGGCGGACTTCGACCTCGGCGGCCACACGGGCACCGCGACGAGCGTCAGCGAGGAGGACTCCACGACCGCCTCCTTCCAGGTGGTGCTCGACACCGGCCTTCCCGGCGGTGGCCTTCCCGGTGACGACGGCGCGACGACTCCGGGCGGGACGACGACGCCGGGCGGCACCCTGCCGCAGACGGGGGCCGGCGACCTCGCGACCGTCGGCGTCGTGGCCCTGTTCCTGCTCCTGGGCGGCCTCGGCGCGGTCCTGGCCAACCGGCGCCGTACGGCGCCGTGACGGGTCGCTGACACGACGACGCCCCGCCCCGGCAACTGCC
>NZ_JBHTVC010000089.1:0-12123 GCF_042793275.1 Isoptericola sp. NPDC056578 | reverse complement strand
GGGCCCCCCCCCCCCCCCCTGGTAGCTTTCCGCGCCCCCCCCCCCCCGCGCCCCCCACGAATCGCTACGTCGAGGGCGCCGGGACGGTCAGGCCGGTCGGGAGCACCCGCGGCAGGAGCTCTCGCAGCGCCGCGACGCGCTCGTCGCGGGCGGCGCCGGTCATGCGCTCGACCGGCGCGGTGATGCTGACGGCGGCGACGGGCCGGCCGGCGCGCAGCAGCGCGACGGCGACGCACGCGATGCCGGGCTCGTTCTCCTCGGTCTCGGTGGCGTACCCGCGATCCCGGGCCGCGGCGAGGGCCGCCCGGAGCGTGGCGTCGGGCGTGGGGTCGGGCTCGGCGTCCCCGGCCGGCGCGGCAGCCAGGAGCGCCCGGCCGAGCGCCGTCGTCGCGACGGGGATGCGCCGCCCGACGGCGGACCATACGCGCAGCGGGCGCTGCGGCTCCACCTTGTCGAGGTAGACGACCTCCTGCCCGGCGAGGGTGCCGAGGTGCACCAGCTCGTCGACCTCGTCGCGCAGCGCCTCCAGCGCCGGGCGCAGCAGGCCGGGCAGGTTGTCCTCGGCGAGGTACGCCGCCCCGAGGGAGAGCACCGCCGCCCCCAGGGTGTAGGCGCCGTCGGGCCGCTGGTCGGCGTACCCCCGGTGGCGCAGCGCCGCGAGCGTGCGGTGCAGCGTCGACTTGTTGGCGCCCACCTCGGCGGCGAGGTCGGCCAGCGCGACGCCGCCGGCACCCGCGCGGGCGAGCGCGTCGAGCGTGAGCAGCGCCTTGTCCACGCTGCCGAGCGGGCTGGGGGGTTGGGTCATCGGGGACGGTCCTCTATGGTGTTCCGTAGTGAACAACGTACGTTCACCATAGCGAAACGGAGTCAGGATGTCTTCCCCCTCGACCCAGGCCGGCGACGTCGTTGCCGCGCTCGGCGCCCACCGCCTCGTGCCCGTCGTCGTGGTCGACGGCGCCGAGGAGGGCGCACGCCTCGCCGACGCGCTCGTCGCCGGCGGCCTCCCCGTCGCCGAGATCACCCTGCGCACCGCCGGCGGCATTGACGCGATCCGCGCGGTCGCGCAGACCCAGCCCGAGGTCGTCGTCGGCGCGGGCACCGTGACCACCGTCGACCAGGTCGACGCCGTCGTCGACGCCGGGGCGCGCTACATCGTGTCGCCCGGGCTGTCGGCCGCTGTCGTGCGCCGCGCGCAGGAGCACGGCGTCCCGGTCCTGCCGGGCGTCGCCACGCCCAGCGAGATCATGGCCGCGCTCGACCTCGGCATCGAGGTCGTCAAGCTCTTCCCCGCCTCCGTGGTCGGCGGCCCCGCCGCGATCAAGGCGTTCTCCGCGCCGTTCCCCGGCCTGCGCTTCGTGCCCACGGGCGGCGTGAGCGCCGCCAACCTCGGCGACTACCTCGGGCTCGCCCCGGTGCTCGCCGTCGGCGGGTCGTGGATGGTCGAGAAGTCGCTCGTGACCGCCGGCGACTGGGCCGAGATCACCCGCCGCACCGCCGAGGCCGTCGCCCTCGCGGCCGCCGTCTGAGCCCGCCGCCGAGCCTGCAAGGAGCACCGACACCATGACGAACCCCTCGATCACCACCCGCCCGGCCGCCGAGTGCCGGTATGACGCCGTCGCCCTCGGCGAGGTCATGCTGCGCCTCGACCCGGGCGACCGCCGCGTGCGTACCACCCGCTCCTTCGACGTCTGGGAGGGCGGCGGCGAGTACAACGTGGCCCGCGGCCTGCGCCGTGCGTTCGGGCTGCGCGGCGCGATCGTCACCGCGCTCGCGGACAACGAGGTCGGCCGCCTCGTGGAGGACTTCATGCTCACCGGCGGCCTCGACACCTCCTGGGTGCAGTGGCGCGAGTACGACGGCATCGGCCGCAGCGTGCGCAACGGCCTGAACTTCACCGAGCGCGGCTTCGGCGTGCGCGGCGCGGTGGGCGTCAGCGATCGCGGCAACACCGCGATCGCGCAGATGAAGCCCGAGGACGTGGACTGGGACGCCCTGTTCGGCTCCGGCGTGCGCTGGCTGCACACCGGCGGCATCTTCGCCGCGCTGTCCGAGTCGGCCGCCGACGTCGCCGAGGCGGCCATGACCGCGGCCAAGAAGCACGGCACGATCGTGTCGTACGACCTCAACTACCGCCCCTCCCTCTGGAAGGGCATCGGCGGCGTCGAGCGGGCGCGCGAGGTCAACCGCCGTCTCGCGCACCACGTCGACGTGATGATCGGCAACGAGGAGGACTTCACCGCCTCGCTCGGCTTCGAGGTCGAGGGCGTGGACGAGAACCTCACCGACCTCGACACCGGCGCCTTCCGCGCGATGATCGGCACCGCCGCCGAGGCGTACCCGAACTTCCAGGTCATCGCGACGACGCTGCGAGGCGTGAAGTCGGCGTCCGTCAACGACTGGGGCGCCATCGCCTGGTCGCGGGCCGAGGGCTTCGTCGAGGCCACGCACCGCGCCGACCTGGAGATCTTCGACCGCGTGGGCGGCGGCGACTCGTTCGCCTCCGGCCTCGCCTACGGGCTCCTGGAGCTCGACTCGCTGCAGCAGGCCGTGGAGTACGGCGCCGCGCACGGCGCGCTCGCCATGACCACGCCGGGTGACACGACGACGGCGACCCTCGCCGAGGTCGCCAAGCTCGCCGGCGGCGGCAGCGCGCGCGTCCAGCGCTGAGCGCGGAGCTGGTCCGAGACCCCGCGAGGTAGTCCGAGTCCTGCCGAGGTAGTCCACTACCTCGCGGTTCCTGGAACTACCTCGCGGGGTCTCGTGCTACCTCGCGGGGTCTCGTGCTACCTCGCGGGATCTCGTGCTACCTCGGCGGGGGAGCGGTGGACTCCCGGACGACGAGGCCGGTGGCGAGGTTGACCCGCCGGGCCATCGGCGTCTCGCCACGGGCGAGGTCGAGCAGCAGCCGCGTCGCGGTGGTCGCCATCTCGAGCAGCGGCTGGCGGACCGTGGTCAGCGCGGGCGCGGTCCAGGTCGCCAGGGGCAGGTCGTCGTACCCGACGACGGACACGTCGCGCGGCACGGAGAGGCCACGCTCCTGCGCGGCCCGCAGCAGGCCGATGCCCTGCATGTCCGACCCGGCGAAGACGGCGGTCGGGCGCTCGGGCAGGTCGAGCAGCTCGCTGCCGGAGCGGTAACCGGACTCCACCTCGAAGTTGCCCGACCGCACCAGCGTGGGGTCGAAGGCGATCCCGGCCTCCTCGAGCGCGGTGCGGTACCCGTCGAGGCGCGCGCGGGCGCACAGCATGTTGCCCGGGCCCGAGATGGCGGCGATGCGCCGGTGCCCCAGCTCGAGCAGGTGCCGCGTCGCCGCGAGCCCCCCGCTCCAGTTGTCCGACCCCACCGTGGGCACGTCGGGCGGGGGCTCGCCGTCGGTGTCGATGACCACGTAGGGGATGCCGCGCGTGGTGAGGCGGGGCCGCTGCGACGAGCTGAGGCTGGCCGCGACGAGCAGCACGCCCAGCGGCGGGCGGGAGAGCGTCGTCTCGAGCCAGGTGGTCGGCGGGCGGTGCTTCCCGCCCAGCTCGGACAGGATGACGCTCACCCCGGCGGCCGCGGCGGCGTCCTCCACGCCGCGGATGATCTCCGTGGACCAGGCCGAGCCGACCCGGTGGAAGACGAGGTCCACGAGCCCCGCGCCGACCGGGGGAGCCACGGCCCGGCGGCGCCGGTAGCGGTGCCGCTCCAGCGCGGCCTCCACGCGGTCGCGGGTGGCCGGCGCGACGTCGGTCCTGCCGTTCAGCACCTTCGACACCGTGGGTGCGGACACGCCGAGCTCCCGGGCGATCTCGGCGATCGTCGGCGTCGGGCCCTGCGGGGTGGGGGTGCTCATCGTCCGTCCTGTCGTGACGCGGCGTCGCGCTCGGGCGATCGACCGCAAGTTTCGGCTCGACCGTACACGACCTCGGGCGTGCTCTGGACGTTCACGGGCGCCGTGATCAGACCGTGATCGGCCGGGTGCTTGACCATCACCGAAAGCTCCCCCTACTCTCGGCCGCAGTTGGAGAACGTTTTCAATGACGAAACTTTCGGATCGTCGGCGCGAGGTTGCGACCGGCGGACCACACGACGACGTGACGGCTGGGGGACTCATGGCGCAGGCCGCAGGGATGGTGACGACCGTCCCGCCGATCGACGACGCACCGTCGTCACCACCACCGCGGGACGAACCACGGCGGCAAGGGCGGGCGCGCACCACGTGGCGCCAGGCGCTGCGCAAGGACTGGCGGCTGTACTCGTTCGTCGTCCTGCCGGTGCTGTTCTTCCTGATCTTCAAGTACGTGCCGATGATCGGGAACGTCATCGCGTTCCGCCGGTTCCGCCCCGGCGGCAGCCCGCTGGGCGACGAGTGGGTCGGCTTCTACTACTTCGAGATGTTCATCCACAACCAGCAGTTCTGGCAGGTGTTCTGGAACACCGTGGTGCTGGGCCTGCTGACGCTGGCGATCTGCTTCCCGCTGCCGATCATCCTCGCGCTCATGCTCAACGAGCTGCGGTCGCGCCGGTTCAAGAAGATCGTGCAGACGATCTCCTACCTGCCGCACTTCATGTCGATCGTCATCGTCGCGGGGCTCGTGCTCCAGCTCACCGCGGTGAGCGGCACGGTGAACCAGGTCGTGGAGGCGTTCGGCGGCGACGCGATCGCGTTCATGCAGCAGCCCGACTGGTTCCGCACGATCTACGTGAGCTCGGAGGTCTGGCAGACCGTCGGCTGGGGCACGATCCTCTACCTCGCCGCGCTGACGACCGTCGACGACCAGCTCTACGAGGCGGCCCGCATCGACGGCGCGAACCGCTGGCAGCAGACCTGGCACATCACGCTGCCCGGCATCCGCCCCACGATGATGGTGCTGCTCATCCTCAACATCGGCTCCTTCATGGCGGTCGGGTTCGAGAAGGTCCTGCTGCTGCAGAACCCGCTGATCTACTCCACGGCGGACGTCATCTCGACGTACCTGTACCGGGTGGGCATCCAGTCGGCCCAGTTCTCCTACGGCACGGCGATCGGCCTCTTCGAGGCGCTCATCGGCCTGGTCCTCGTCCTCACCGCGAACTTCGTCTCGCGCCGCACGGTAGGAGCCTCGCTGTGGTGACCGGCATGCCCACCCCCGACCTCGCCGCCGTCCGGACCGAGGCGACGACCGTCAAGGACACGGCCGGGTACCGCACCTTCAAGGTGGCCAACGTCGTCGTGCTCCTCGTGGTGTGCGCCGTGACGCTGTACCCGTTCGTGAACCTCGTGGCGAAGGCGTTCTCGTCGGAGGGCTTCATCGCCGCCGGCGAGGTCAACCTCCTGCCGCGGGGGTTCAACGTCGAGACGTTCCAGTACGTCATGGGCGACGCGATGTTCTGGACCAACTACAAGAACACCGTCGTCTACACGGTGGTCGGCACGTTCGTGTCGATGGCGCTCACCACCCCGTACGCCTACGCGCTGAGCCGCCGCCACCTCAAGGGCCGCACGTTCTTCATCGGCATCGCGGTCTTCACGATGTTCTTCAGCGGCGGCCTGATCCCGAACTACATCCTCGTCGCCGACGTGCTGGGGATGCGGAACACCCTCTGGGCGATCGTGCTGCCCGGTGCCATCTCGGTGTTCAACCTCCTGGTCATGAAGTCGTTCTTCGAGAACTTCCCGAGCGACCTCGAGGAGGCGGCCGCGATCGACGGCCTCACGACGTACGGGATCTTCTTCCGGATCGTGCTGCCGCTGTCCAAGGCGGTGCTGGCCACGATGACGCTGTTCTACGCCGTCGGCCTGTGGAACTCGTGGTTCAACGCCTTCCTCTACCTGGACCAGAAGGAGCTGTTCCCGGTCACCGTCTACCTGCGGAACATGATCGCCGCGGCGTCGCCGGCGGCCGACCCGACGCAGGACGCCGTGCAGATCGGCGCGAACATCCAGTCCGTGACGATGCTGCTCACCGTGCTGCCGATCATCTGCTTCTACCCCTTCATCCAGAGGTACTTCGTCTCCGGCGTGATGCTCGGCTCCGTCAAGGGCTGACGGGCCGGTCATCACCCGCACTGCACGCACCACATCCCGCTCGAGAGCGACGACGCTCGTCACACGAGGAGAAGACATGAGGAACACCCGGATGCGGGCGGCCGTCGCGGCCGCGTCGCTGACGACCCTGGCCCTGACGCTGGCGGCCTGCGGCAGCGGGGGAGGCGACGACGGCGGCGACGGCGCGAGCCCGGACGCCGCCACCATCGACGCGGACCACTCCGTCGGCGCGATGGAGGACTTCGCGGCGGGCACGTCGTTCAAGGCGACGGAGCCGGTGGAGTTCTCGCTGATGTACCGCGACCACCCGGACTACGAGGTGCAGGACGACTGGTCGGTCTTCGAGCACCTCGAGGCGGACCGGAACGTCACGTTCTCCCGCACCGACGTGCCGTTGGCCGACTGGGACCAGAAGAAGGCGCTGCTCATCGGGTCGGGCGAGGCCTCGGACCTCATGCCGGTGACCTACCCCGGCCAGGAGACTCAGTTCGTCTCGGGCGGCGCGCTCCTGCCCGTGTCCGACTACCTCGAGTACATGCCGAACTTCGCGCAGAAGGTCGAGGACTGGGGCCTCCAGGACGAGATCGACAACCTGCGCCAGGACGACGGCAAGTACTACATCCTGCCGGGCCTGCGGGAGATCCCCGACGTGCAGTACACGGTCATGATCAACGACGACATGTGGAAGAAGGCCGGGGTCACCGAGGACCCGGCCACCTGGGACGAGTTCACCGAGGACCTGGCGAAGGTCAAGGAGGCGAACCCCGGTCTCGACTACGCCTTCTCCGACCGCTGGACGGACGTCAGCACGCTCGGCGCGCTGCTCAACGTCATGGGTCCGAACTACGGCGCCGCGGGCGGGTGGGGCTACAACAACACCTGGTTCGACCAGGACTCCGGCGAGTACGTCTTCAACGGCACGAGCGACGCGTACAAGCAGCTCCTGGAGACGGTGCACGGCTGGGTCGACGCGGGCGTCATGGACCCGGAGATCACCCAGTCCGACGACCAGGCCCGCCAGAAGTTCGTGTCCGGCAAGTCCGCCGCCGTGTCCAGCAACACCCAGGAGATCACGGCGTACCGCACGGCGATCAAGGACGGCGGCAAGGACATCACCACCCGCCTGCTCACCATCCCGGGCGGCCCGGCGGGCAGCAACCTCGCCGCGAGCCAGCTCTCCAGCGGCCTGATGATCTCCAGCAAGGCGGCGGAGCAGCCGTACTTCAAGGCGCTGCTGCAGTACGTCGACTGGCAGTACTACTCGGACGAGGGCATCGAGTTCGCCCAGTGGGGCGTGGACGGCGAGACGTACTCGAAGGGCTCGGACGGCACCCGTGAGCTGAACGAGGACATCAGCTGGAACGCGATCAACGCGGGCGCGCCGAAGAAGCTCAACACCGACTTCGGCTACAGCAACGGCGTGTTCCTCCTGGCGAACGGCTCCACGCAGGACCTGCTCGAGTCCGTGATGTCGGACGAGGTCAAGGAGTGGACCCGGTCCGTGCTCGACGCCAAGGAGGTGCTGCCGGTGGCCCCGGCGCCCCGCCTCAACGAGATGGAGCTCGAGCAGAACTCGCTGCTCGACACGCAGCTCAAGGACGCCGTCCAGTCCGCGACCGCCGGGTTCATCACCGGCCAGCGCTCGCTCGACGAGTGGGACGCGTACGTCGCCGAGATCGAGGGGCTGGGCGCCACGCAGCTCGTCGAGACCGTCAACACCGCCTTGGCGCGCCAGGAGGGCTGAGCCCTGACCACCGTCGTCGTCCCCGACGCACCCGCCGCCACGCTCTCCGAGGCGTGGCGGCGGTGCGTCGGCACCGGCCGCCTCAACCTCGCGCTGCGTCAGGACTACCAGGACTCGCTCGCGGTGGTGCAGCGGGAGATCGGGTTCCGCTACGTGCGGGGCCACGGCCTGCTGTCCGACGACGTCGGGATCCACCGCCCCTACGACGCGGCGGGCCACCGTGGCACGCGGTACGCGTTCACGTACGCCGACCAGGTGCTCGACGCGTGGCTCGCGCAGGGCATCCGGCCGTTCCTCGAGCTCGGGTTCATGCCGTCGGCGCTCGCGTCGGGGGAGCAGACCGTGTTCTGGTGGAAGGGCAACGTGACGCCGCCGCGCGACCATCGCGAGTGGGCGGCCCTCGTCCAGGCGGTGGTGCGGCACGCGATCGACCGCTACGGCCTCGAGGAGGTGCGGCGGTGGCCGGTCGAGGTGTGGAACGAGCCGAACCTGGCGCAGTTCTGGGAGGGCGCGTCGCAGGAGGCGTACTTCCGGCTCTACGAGGTCACCGCGGCCGCGGTGAAGGAGGTCGACGCCGACCTGCAGGTGGGTGGGCCGGCGATCTCGCCCGGCGCGGACGAATGGTGGGCGCCGTTCGCGGAGTTCGTCGAGCGGCGGGACGTGCCGGTGGACTTCGTGTCCTTCCACGCCTACACCACCGGGCCCGCCCAGCACGTGCCGTTCGGCACCTACCAGACGCTGCGGCACCCGCGGGACCTGCTGGACCAGTTCGCCGTCCCGGCGAAGCTGCTGGCGGGCACCCGCCTGGAGGGGCTGCCCGCCCACGTCACCGAGTTCAGCACCAGCTACCGGCCGGACAACCCGGTGCACGACACCGCCTACCAGGCGGCGTCGCTGGCGCCCGTGCTCTCCGAGGGCGGCGACCTGGTCGACTCCTTCTCCTACTGGACGTTCTGCGACGTTTTCGAGGAGGAGAACGTCCCGACCTCGGTCTTCCACGGCGGCTTCGGGATGCTCGGGCACCGGCAGCTGCGCAAGCCGGTGTTCCACCTCTACGCCTTCATGGCGCGGATGGGCCCCGAGGTGCTGCACCGGGGCCTGGACCACCTGGTGACGCGCGACGACGGAGGCCGGGTGGCGGTGCTGGCCTGGCAGCCCGTGGGCGGCACCGCCGACGCCGAGGAGCCGGACCGGCACAAGCTGCGGCTGAGCGTCCCGGTCGGCGACGCCGCGACGCGGCGGGCGTCGGTGCACCGCTCGCGCGTGAACGACGACGAGGGCAACGCGTTCAGCGCGTGGCGCCACCTGGGCCGCCCGGCGTCCCCGACGTCGCGGCAGCTCGACCTGCTGCACGAGGCGTCGGTGCCGGGTCGCTCGCACACGTCGCTCGAGGTGTCGGGCGGCCGGGTCGACCTGGCGCTCACGCTCGCCCGGCACGAGGTCACGCTGGTGGAGATCGACCCGGTGCGCGACGAGACGCCGCCCTGGCTCGACGACGCGCGCATCCTCGGTCGCGGGCCGGGCCAGGACGGCGGGGCGTCCTGATGGCGGCCGCGGCGCCCCGCGAATTCGGGGACGGCGTGCTGGGCCGGATCACGGCGCGCGTCTACTGGTACCTCGTCGTGGGGGTGCTCGTCGCCCTCGGCTGCGTGCCGACGCTGGTGCTGCTCACGCTCCTGGACCGGTCCTCGGGCAACGCGCTGCTGGTGCCGCTCTGCCTCGCGCCCGCGGCCCCGTTCCTCGCCGCGGGGATCTTCGCGCTGCACGCGCGCGCTGGCACCGACGAGCCCGTGCCGGGCAGCACCTTCGTGCGCGGCCTGCGGCTGGGCTGGCTCGACGCGCTGCGGCTGTGGGTGCCGGCGACGGCGGTGCTCGGCGTCGTCCTCACGTCCGTCGTGCACCGCGAGGCCGCCGGGATCTCCGTGGCCTACGCCGTCGTGCTGGGTGCCGTGGGCCTCGCCGTGCTGCTCTGGGCGGTGCAGGCGCTGGTCCTCGTGTCCCTGTTCTCCTTCCGCGCCCGCGACGTGGCCCGGCTGTCCGTCTACTACCTCGGCCGGCGGCCGTCCGTGACCGTCGGTCTGCTCGCGCTCGTCGTCGTGGCGGGCGGCGTGGTGTGGGTGGCGGGCGAGCTGGCGCTCGCCCTCGTCGCCGCCGCGTGGCTCGCCTTCCTGCTGCGCGTCGCGCAGCCCGTGCTGGACGACGTCCGCGCACGCTTCGTCGCCTGACCCGCACCACCGACCTCCGGAGGAAACGTCGTCATGTCCGCCCACCTGCCCGCCGGCCGCAAGGTCCGCTACGGCGGCGACTACAACCCCGAGCAGTGGCCGCGGGAGGTGTGGGAGGCCGACCACGCCGCGTTCGACCTGGCGTCGATCGACACCGTGACGCTCAACGTCTTCTCCTGGGCGACGCTGCAGCCCGACGAGGACACCTACGACTTCGCGCTGCTCGACGCGATCGTCGAGCGCGCCGTGGCCGCGGGCCGCGACGTCGTGCTCGCGACGTCGACCGGGGCGCTGCCGCCGTGGCTCGCCCACCGCCACCCCGAGGTGGAGCGCACCGACTTCCAGGGCCGGCGGCACGTGTACGGGCAGCGGCACAACGCGTGTCCCAGCTCGCCGGTGTACCGGCGGCTGTCGGCCGAGCTCGCGGGGCGCCTCGCCGAGCGCTACGCGGGCACGCCCGGCCTGGTCGCGTGGCACGTGGGCAACGAGTACGGCGGGTTCGACGGCGGCTGCTGGTGCGACCTGTGCGCCGCGGGCTTCCGCGAGTGGCTGCGCGCGCGGTACGGCACGCTGGAGCGCCTGAACGACGCCTGGAACGCGGCGTTCTGGTCGCACACGTTCAGCGACTGGGAGCAGGTCGTGCCGCCGAACATGCTCAGCGAGCACTGGCGCGGGCCGGACCACACGGCCTTCCAGGGCATCACGCTCGACTACCGGCGGTTCATGTCGGACGCGATGCTCGCGAACTACCGCGACGAGAAGGAGCGCATCCGCGCGCACGACGCGACCACCCCCGTGACGACCAACTTCATGGGCATGTTCCGGCCGATCGACTACCACCGTTGGGCCGACGACCTGGACTTCGCCTCCTGGGACAACTACCCGCCCGGCCAGCGCGAGCACGCGCGGATGGCGCTGGCCCACGACGTCGTGCGCGGGCTCAAGGACGGCGCCCCGTTCTGGGTCATGGAGCAGACGCCGACCATCACCGCCTCGCGCGACGTCAACCCGGTCAAGCGGCCGGGCGTGCTGCGGCTCTGGTCGTGGCAGGCCGTGGCGCACGGCGCGGACGCCGTCCTGTACTTCCAGATGCGGCAGTCGAAGGGGGCGTGCGAGAAGTACCACGGCGCCGTCCTCGACCACGCCGGCCGCACCGACACCCGCGCGTTCCGGGAGGTCGCTGCCCTCGGCGCCGAGCTCGACGCGCTGGGCGACGCCGTCCTCGGGGCTCGCACCCCCGCCCGCGTGGCCCTGCTCTTCGACTGGGACTCGTGGTGGGCCGCGGAGATGACCGACGGCTTCAACCGGCACGCGCGCTACGTCGACACGGTGCTCGCCTACTACCGCGCGCTGTGGCAGGCGGGGGCGCAGGTCGACGTCGTCCCGGTCACCGCGGACCTGTCCCGCTACGACGTCGTGCTCGCGCCCATGCTGCACGTGCTCAAGGGCGACGTCGCCGACCGCCTGGAGGGCGTCGTCGCGCGCGGGGGCTCCGTGCTCGCGTCGTACTGGTCCGGTCGCGCCGACGTGGACGCGAACGCCTTCCTCATGGACGCCCCCGGGCCGCTCGGTCGGCTGTTCGGCCTGCGCGTCGAGGAGACCGACTCCGCCGAGCCGGGCGTCACCAACCCCGTCACCCTCAAGGACGGCGCGGGCGACGACGCCGTCGCGGCCGCCTCGCTCGTCTTCGAGGTGCTCGTGCCCGAGGGCGCGGAGGTCGTCGGCACCTACGGCGCGGAGTTCTACGCCGGGACGCCGGCGGTCACGCGCCACCGCCCCGGAGGCCACGACGGCGGGGAGGACGGCGGCGAGGCCTGGTACGTCGCGACGGCGCTCGACGACGCGGGCGTCGCCTGGGTGGTCCGCCGCGTGCTCGGCCGGCACGGCCTCGTCGGCCCGTACGCCGACACCGACGACGTCGAGCTGGCGGTCCGCGAGGGCGCCGACGGCGCGCGGACGGCGTTCGTGCTCAACCACCGGTCCGACGCCGTCGACGTCGCGGCCCACGCCTCGGGGACCGACCTGCTCACCGGCCGCGCCGTCGTCGCGGGGGAGACCCTGCACCTCGAACCGACCGACGTCGTCGTCCTCCGTGAGGACCCGCAGAGGTAGTGCGCGCGCCCGCGAGGTAGTCCAGTGACTACCTC
>NZ_JBHTVC010000088.1:0-14150 GCF_042793275.1 Isoptericola sp. NPDC056578 | reverse complement strand
GACTCTTCGCGCGGACGCGTTCACGGGCGCCAGGGCGCCCTCCACTTCGGGAGGGATACGTCCGCGCGAAGAGTCCGGCAGGACGCGACGGCGTTCACCGTGCTGTTCGTCGGCACCCTCAAGCCGTGGCACGGGCTGGACGTGCTGGTCGACGCGTTCGCCGGCGTGCGCGACCGCGTGCCCGACGCGCGCCTGCTGCTCGTCGGCGACGGCCCCGAGCGTGAGGCCGTCCTTGCCCGGGCGGACGCCATCGGGGTGGGGGACGCGGTGGAGCACGCGGGGGCGGTGCCGCCGTCGGACGTCCCCCCGCTGCTGCTCCGGGCCGACGTCGCCGTGGCGCCGTACCCGCCGCTCGACGGCTTCTACTTCTCGCCGCTCAAGGTCTACGAGTACCTGGCCGCCGGGCTGCCGGTCGTGGCCAGCGCGGTGGGCGAGCTGCCCGGCGTGCTGGAGCACGGCCGTGTCGGCGTGCTCGTGCCCCCCGGCGACGCCGCCGCGCTCGCGGACACGCTCGTCGCCCTCGCGCGCGACGACGACCGCCGCGCCGCGCTCGGCGCACGCGCGCGGGAGGTCGCCGTGGAGCGGCACGACTGGTCCGTCGTCGTGCGGCGCGCCCTCGGGTTCGCCGGGGTGCGCCTGCCCGAGCACGCGGGGGCCCGCCGTGGCTGACACCACCGCCGGCGTCGGCGCCACGCACCGGTACACGCCGCGCTCGATGCGGGAGGCTGGCCGCTCGTTCCGTCGCTTCTGGCCGCACCTGCGCCACCACGTGCGCCCGGAGCGCCGGCTGTTCGTGCTGGGCGGCCTGGCGATGCTCGCCGAGGTGGGGATGCGGCTGCTGGAGCCGTGGCCGCTGAAGTACGTGGTGGACGGCATCGTCGCCGCCACGGGCTCGACGGCGGCGGGGCCGGAGCCCGCGAACCTCCCCGCGCTGATCCTGCTCGCGGCGGGGTCGCTGCTCGTGATCGTGCTGCTGCGCGCCGGCGCGGCGTACGCGTCGACCGTCTGCTTCTCCCTGGCGGGCAACCGCGTGCTCACGGGGGTGCGCGCCGACGTGTTCGCGCACCTGCAGCGGCTGTCCCTGCGGTTCCACGACGGGTCGACGACGGGCGACCTCGTCACGCGCCTGACCAGCGACGTCACCCGCCTCAAGGAGGTGTCGGTGACGGCGATGCTGCCGATGGTCGGCAACGTCGTGACGCTCGTCGGCATGGTCGTGGTGGTCGCGGTGCTCGACCCGCTGCTGGCGCTCGTGATGGTGGTGGTGCTGCCCGTCTTCCTGCTCACCAGCTCGCGCCTGTCCCGCACCATCCGGAAGGTCTCGCGCGACCAGCGCAAGGCGGAGGGCCAGCTCGCGTCGCTCGCCACGGAGACGCTGGGCGCGGTCAAGGTCGTGCAGGCGTACGCGCTCGAGGACCGGATGGGCGGGCGATTCGCCCGCTCCAACTCCTCGTCGCTGCGCGAGGGGGTGCGCGCCAAGCGGCTGTCGGCCGGGCTGGAGCGCTCCACCGACGTCCTCGTGGGCGTCGCGACCGCCGTCGTGCTGTTCGTCGGCGCGCAGCGGGTGCTCGACGGCGCGCTGACGCCGGGCGAGCTGACCGTGTTCCTCACCTACCTCAAGGCGGCGTTCAAGCCGATGCGCGACATCGCGAAGTACACCGGCCGCATCGCGCAGGCCGGGGCGTCGGGGGAGCGCGTCGTCGAGGTGCTCGAGAGCCGGCCCGAGGTGGCCGACGCAAGCTGGGCGCGGCCGATCGGGCGGGCGCTGGGCGACGTGCGGTTCGAGGGCGTGTGGTTCTCCTACGTGCCCGGCCACCCGGTGCTGCGGGGGCTGGACCTGGCCGTGCGGCCGGGGGAGCGGGTCGCGGTCGTGGGCGCGTCGGGGGCCGGGAAGTCGAGCCTGGTCTCGCTGATCTCCCGCCTGCGCGACCCCGACGCGGGCGTGGTACGGATCGACGGCCACGACCTGCGCAACCTCACGCTCGACAGCGTGCGGCGCTCGGTCGCCGTCGTGCTCCAGGAGAGCGTCCTGTTCCACGGCACCGTCCGCGAGAACATCACCGCGGCCGTGCCCGACGCCACCGACGAGCAGGTGGAGCGCGCCGCGCGCGTGGCGGGCGCGCACGACTTCGTCCTCGCGCTGCCGGACGGCTACGAGACGGTCGTGGGGGAGCGGGGCGGCACGCTGTCCGGCGGGCAGCGCCAGCGCCTCGCCATCGCCCGCGCGGCGATGCTCGACGCCCCGGTCGTGGTGCTCGACGAGGCCCTCACCGGGCTGGACGAGCAGACCGAGCACGAGGTCGTCGACGCGCTCGGCCGCCTGACGCGGGGCCGCACCACGTTCGTCATCACGCACGACCTGGACGCGGCGCGCGACTGCGAGCGCGTGGTGCGGCTCGACGGCGGCCGCGTCGTGGCGTCCGGCCCGCCCGCCGACGTCCTCGGCGACGGCCCCGACCTGCCGGCGGCGCCCGCGCCGCGCACCCCGGAGGAGGTGGCGTCCCGTGGCGCCTGACCTGACGCTCGACCGTGCCCGCCCCGCGACCGTGCGAGAGGTCGCCGCCGCCGACCCCGCGATCCCCGCGCTCGGCGATGTCCTCGACCTCGACCGCCTGACGGCGCGCCTCACCGCCGTCTCGGGAGCGCCGGGGACGGTCTCGCGGCCGTACCTGCGGTACAAGCCGGGCACCAGCGTCGTGCTGGCGTGCCGGTGGACGGGCGCCGAGGGCTCGCGCGACGTCCTGGTGCGTGCGTACGCCGACGGGTCGCGCGGCAAGCTCGACAAGGGTCTCGACCCGCGCCGGCCAGACGAGGTGCTGCTGCTCGACCGGTCCGCCGGGCTGGTCGTCACCGACTGGTCGGCGGACCGGCAGCTCCCCGCGGCGCGCGACGTCGCGGCGGTCGCGGCCGACGCTGTCGGGCGGCCCGCGGACATGAGCCTGCTGCGGCACAACCCCGAGCGCCGGGCGGTGGTGCACGCCGACGGCCCGCGCGGCGAGGCGCTGGTCCGGCTGGTGCGGCCCACCGCCGTCGTCCCCGCGGCCCAGGGGTACGGGCTGCTGGCCGCGGCGGCGGGCTCTGCCGGCGCGCCGCGGGCGCCGCGGCTCCGCTCCGTCGACGCGGACCGGGGCGTCGTCGTCACCGACTGGGTGCCGGGCCGGTCGCTCGACCGGCTCGACGCGACCGGCACGCTGGGCGACGGCGCGCTCCGCGACGTCGGCGCGCTCGCCGCGGCGCTGCACGGCTCGCGGCCCGGCGGAGCCGGCCTGCCCCCGCGCCCGGACGGTGCCGTCCCGCTGCACGGCGACCTGTCCCTCGACCAGCTGGTGCGCTCGCCGGCCGGCGAGCTGTGGCTGGTCGACGCCGACGCCGCCCGCTGGGGGCGGCCGGCCGAGGACCTCGGCTCCCTCGCCGCCGCGCTCGTGCGGGCGCACGCCGACGCCGACGCCGCGGCGGCGCGGCTCGTCGCGGTCCTCGACGGCTACGTCGCGGCGGGCGCGGGTCCGGTCCGGGAGCCGGAGCTGCGCGCCGCCGTCGCCGAGCACCTGCGACGTCGCGCCACCGAGCCGTTCCGGCGGCTGGAGGACCGCTGGGCGGCGACGTCCGCCGCGCTCCGGGCGCTCGCGGACGACCTCGAGGACGGCCGCGGCGGCGCGCTGGGCGCCGCGATCACGACCGGGTGGTCGCGGGGATCGTCCGCCCGGCCGGACACCCCGGCCGCCGACGCCGTGCGGATCCGCACGGCGCCCGTCGCCGCGGCGCTGGCCGGCGCGCTCGCGGCGCAGGGGCGCGCCCTGCGGGCGGTGCTCCCGCGCTCGGCGGAGCGGCTGCTCGTCGTCGGCACCGACCGCGACGGCGCCGTGCTGGCCGGGCGCTGGGACTCCGGGCCGGCCACCGCGCCCGGCCGCGGGGCGGGGGCACGCACCGACGGGGATCCCGCGGCAGCGCGCGGACCCGTGCCGGTCGCGGGCGGTGCCCTCGCGCTCCAGCCCGACGGCGCGGACCCGCGCCTGCCCGGCCTGGCCGCCCGCGTCCGCGCCGGGGCGACGCTCGTCGCGCACCGCTCCGGCCGACGCGGCGTGGTCCGCGACCCGTCCGGCACGTACACGAAGGTCACGCGCCCCGGCCGCGAGCCCGCCGACGTCTCCGTGCCCCCGGCGGCGTTCGCCACCCCGGAGGTCCTGGACCGCGGCGACGGGTTCGTCACCGCCGCCGCGCTGCCCGGGCGCACGCTCCACGAGCTGCTGCGCGACCCGGGCACGCCGGGCGGCGTGCTCGACGGGGCGGGGCGCGCCGTCGGGTGCGGGCTGCGACGGTTCCAGGACGCGCCGCCGCACGGCCTCGCGGGGCACGACGTCGACGCCGAGCTCGCGGTCGTCGCCCGCTGGTGGGGGCTGGCCGCCGCCCACGGCGCGACGACGCCGGCGGACGCGGACGCCGTCGTCCGACGGGTGCGGGCGGTGCTCGCCGCCGCCCCCGCGGCACGGCCCGTGCTCACGCACCGCGACCTGCACGACAAGCAGCTGCTCGTGCACGTCGACGACGACGCCGGGCCCGGCGAGGGCGTGCGCGTGGGCCTGCTCGACCTGGACCTCGCCGTCGTCGCGCACCCGATGCTCGACCTGGCCAACCTGCTCGTGCACCTCGAGCTGCGGGCCCACCAGGGCGCGTGCTCGCCAGCGCGCGCCGCCGGCACCGCCCGCGCCGTCCTGGACGGCTACGGCGCCACCCCCGACCCGGGCGCGCTGCGCGCGTGGGCCGTCTCCGCCCGCGCGCGCCTCGCCGCGGTGTACGCGTTCCGTCCGGCGCCCGGGGACGTGCCCGGCGCGCTCCTGACCGACCTCGAGCGGCCCCTGCCGTCCGAGCCCGCCCTGCTCACCCTGGAGGACCGATGACGCACGCCACCACGACCACCGGGCACGACGCGCCCGAGCCCACCCGTGTCACCGTGATCGGCACGGGCTACCTGGGCGCCACGCACGCCGCGTGCCTGGCCGAGCTGGGCTACGACGTGCTCGGCCTGGACGCCGACCCGGCGAAGGTCGCCGACCTGGCCGCCGGGCGGCTGCCGTTCTACGAGCCGGGGCTGGCGGAGCTCGTCGAGCGGCACACCGCCACCGGGCGGCTGTGGTTCACGACCGACCCGGCGGAGGCGGCCGCGTTCGCCGATCTGCACTTCGTGTGCGTCGGGACGCCGCAGCGCCGGGACTCGATGGCCGCCGACACGAGCCACGTCGAGGCCGCCGTGTCCGCGCTGGTGCCGCACCTGCGCGGCGACGCGCTGCTCGTCGGCAAGTCCACCGTCCCCGTGGGCACGGCCGCCGGGCTGCAGGCTCTCGCCGACGGTCTCGCGCCCGCGGGCGTCGAGGTGGGCGTGGCGTGGAACCCGGAGTTCCTGCGCGAGGGCCGCGCCGTCGAGGACACGCTGCGCCCCGACCGGATCGTCGTCGGCGTCACCGACCCGCGGCACGAGAAGGCCCTGCGCGAGCTGTACGCGCCGGTGGTCGACACGGGTGTGCCGTTCCTCGTCACCGACCTCGCCACGTCCGAGCTGGTCAAGGTGGCCGCGAACGCGTTCCTCGCCACGAAGATCTCGTTCGCCAACGCGATCGCCGAGCTGTGCGACGCGGCCGGGGGCGACGTCGTCGCGCTCACCGACGCGATCGGGCACGACGCCCGGATCGGGCACCAGTTCCTGTCGGCGGGGCTCGGGTTCGGCGGCGGCTGCCTGCCCAAGGACATCCGTGCGCTCATGGCGCGGGCCGGCGAGCTCGGCGTCGACCAGGCGCTGACGTTCCTGCGCGAGGTCGACGCCATCAACATGCGCCGCCGGTCGCGCACGGTCGCGCTGGCGGTCGCGGAGTGCGGCGGCAGCGTGCTCGGGCGGCGCGTCGCCGTGCTGGGGGCGGCGTTCAAGCCCGGCACCGACGACGTGCGCGACTCGCCCGCGCTCAACGTCGCCGCCCAGCTGCAGCTGCAGGGCGCGCACGTGCGCGTGCACGACCCGCGCGCCAACGCCACCGCGGCCCGCACGTTCCCCACCCTCGGCTACGCGGACACCGTCGAGGACGCCGTCACCGGCGCCGACCTCGTGCTGCACCTCACCGAGTGGCAGGAGTTCCGCGACCTCGACCCGGCCTCCCTCGAGCCCGCCCGCCGGGTCGTCGTGGACGGTCGCAACGCGCTCGACGCCGACCGCTGGGCCGCCGCCGGGTGGCGGGTGCGCGCCCTCGGCCGCCCCGCCGTCGGCCCGGCGCCGGTCAGCCCGTGAACGCCTCCAGCTCGGCGCGGGGGACCTGCCGGCGGGAGCGGATCAGCTCCTCGACGTCGTCCATGCGGTCCCACACGTTGACGGCCATGCCCGCCTGCACCTCGCCGTCGCGCAGCCAGAACGCGACGAGCTCGCGGTCGTCGGTGGAGCCGCTGATCACCACCTCGGTGTCGCCGGCGCGCGGGTCGACGAACCCCTTGTACTCCATCCCGACGTCGTACTGGTCGCTGAAGAAGTAGGGGAGGACGTCGTAGACGGCGTCGTCGCCGAGCATCGCGCGGCCGGCGTGCGCGCCGGTGTCCTGCGCCACGGCCCAGTGCTCCACGCGCAGCGGGCGGCCGTAGTGCGGTGACGGGACGGAGGCGATGTCGCCTGCGGCGTAGACGTCGGGGGCGGAGGTGCGCAGGGTGCCGTCCACGACGATCCCGCCGCCGAGGTCGCGCGAGCGCAGCTCGATCCCTGCGGCCGACGCGATGCCCACGTTGGGGGTCACGCCCACGCCCATCACCACGAGGTCGGCCTCCAGGTGGGTGCCGTCGGCGAGCTCGACGCCCTTCACCCGGCCGGACTCCCCGGTGAACGCGACCACGTCGCCGCGGTGCCGCTGCACGCCGCGCTCGTCGTGCAGCTTCCCGTACAGGGCGCCGAGCTCGGGGCCGAGCGGCGCCTCCAGCGGGTGCTCCAGCTGCCCGACGAGGCACACGTCCAGGCCGAGCATCCGCGCGGACGCGGCGACCTCGGTGCCGATCCAGCCGTCCCCGACGACGACGACCTTGCCCTCGCCCTCGAGCGACGCGGGCAGCAGGAGCCCGGCGAGCAGGTCCGCGTCGTCGACGGTCCGCAGGGTGTGCACGCCGATGAAGCTCCGGCCCGGCACCTGGAGCGCGCGCGGCGTCGAGCCGGTCGCGAGCAGCAGCTTCGAGTAGCCGAGCGTGGAGCCGTCGGCGAACGTCACCTCGTGGTCGGCCGGGGCGAGGTCGACGACGGTCGTGAGCGTGCGCAGGTCGATGGCGTGGTCGTCCCACCAGCCCGCCTTGAGCGGGTAGATGACGTCGGGCTCCGCCTGCCCCCGCAGGTAGTCCTTCGACAGCGGCGGGCGCTCGTACGGGCGGTGCCCCTCGGAGGTGACGACGACGAGGTGGACGTCGGGGTCCTGCTCACGGACGGCCTCCACGGCCCGGGCGGCGGCGAGGCCACCTCCGACGACGACGACGGGTGCGGTGGACGGCGCGGGCATGGTGGACTCCTGACCAGCGGGGAAGAGGGCTGCCGAGGCCGACGGTGCCACAGTTCCGCGATGCTGGCGACCCTCCGCCCGCTCCGTCAGCGGCGCCCGACGGCGTCGTCGATCGCGGGCCCCATGTCGGGCCAGACGAAGTCGAAGCCGGCCGCGCTCAGCATCTCCGGCAGCACCCAGCGGCTCTTGAGCACCAGCTCGGACTCGTTGCGCAGCGCCCACAGCGCGGGCTCGAGCAGCCAGCGCGGCGTGGGGATCCCCACCGGCATGCCGACGGCGCGGCGCAGCTCGGCCATGAGGGTGCGGTTGTCGCTCGGGTGCGGCGCGGACAGGTTGACCGGCCCGGTGAGCTCGTCGTGGGCGTCGAGGAACCGGATCGCGGCGAGCACGTCGTCGACGTGGATCCAGGAGAACCGCTGCCGGCCGCCCGAACGGTGGATCGGCACCGGGCCGCCCGTCGGCTCGTCGCCGATGCCGCGGTAGCGGCGGTGCTGGAACCACCAGCCGTCGTGCTGCGGACCGCCCACGCCGAGCCGGGCGATCCGGGCCAGCAGGTCGGACGCCGGCCCGCCGAGCACGATCGCCATGCGCAGCGCGACCCGCCGGGTGCCGGGCAGGTCGCCGGCGAACAGCTCGCGCTCCCAGCTGCGGGCGACGTCCACCGAGAAGCCCGTGCCCAGCTCGCCGTCGGACTCGGTCTGCGGGCGGTCCGTCGCGTACCGGTAGATGGTGGCGGTGCTGGCGTTGAGCCACAGCCGTGGCGGTGTCGCGGCAGCCTCGATCGACGCGCGCAGCGCGCGCGTGGTGGCGACGCGCGAGCGCAGGATCTCGTCGCGGTTCGCCTCGGTGTACCGGCAGCCGACGCTCTTGCCCGCCAGGTTCACCACCAGGTCGGCGCCGTCGACGGCGCGGGCCAGCGCGGCTGGGTCGTCCCAGCGCGCGTCGGGGCCCGTGCGACCGACGCGCACGACGTCGTACCCGCGCTCCGACAGGTCGGCCACCAGCCGGTGCCCGATGAACCCGTTCCAGCCCGCGACCACAGCGCGTCGACGCATCGTCATCCCTTCCGTGCCTGCCTGAGGAGAGCCCTGGCGGCCGCCGGCCAGACCCGCGACCTCTGGTCGCGGGCGGCCAGGAGGAGCAGCGCGACCTGGTCGAGCACGCCGTCGACGTCGGGCTCGCCGTAGTGGGCCTGCATGGCGACGCCGTCGCCGATGGAGATCAGCACCTCGGCCATCGCGCGCGGCCGGACCCAGGACTGGATGTAGCCGTCGTCCTGCATCTGGGCCATGAGCGTCGCGAGGTAGTCCACGAGCTCGGCGTGCAGGTCGCGCAGCGCGCCGGCCAGGGTCGGGTGGGACGACGACGCCGCGACCGCGCTCGCGTAGGCGGCCAGGTCGTCGCGGGCCACGGCGAATGTCCCGCCGATGGTGCGGAGCGCGGCGAACAGCCGCTCCGCCGGGTCGCCGTCGGTGTCGAGGGCCGCGCGCACGGGCGCGATCCGCTCGGTCACGAGCCCGGTCAGGGCCTGCGCGACCAGCTCGTCCTTGGACCCGAAGTGGTAGGTGATGGCCTGCAGGTTCACCCCGGCGGCGCGGGTGATCTCCCGCGAGGTCAGCCCGGCGGTCCCGTGGACGCGCAGCGCGGCGACAGTGGCGTCGAGCAGGCGCCTGCGGGTGGCCTCGGCGCGGTCCTGGGTCACGCCCGTCAGGGTAGACCAGTTGCCAGTCATACGTGTGTATGGTTCATTGGCGGTTCGTCGACGGAGCCGCGAGGGGACCATGAGCCGGACCAGGTGGTGGAGCACGAAGCGGGTGTGGCAGGTCGTCGCGCTCGGGCTGGTCGTGGCGGCCGCCGTCTTCCTGCTCACCGCGCCGATCTACCAGTCCGAGTCCGTGTGTTCCGGGGGAGCGACGTACTCGTCGACGGGCGAGCTCGTCTCGGAGTGGGAGACCTGCGAGCCGGCGACGTCGATGCTCGCCGCCGGGGCGTGGTCGTACGTCACGGGGGTGGTCGCCCCGGTCCTGCTCGCCGCGCTGCCGCTGGCGGCCCGCGGCCGGGCGTGGACCGTGCTGTCGATCGTGTCGGCGGTCTGCCTCGTGGTCTATGTCCTGCTCGGCGGGTTCTCCGTCGGCCTGTTCTTCGTCCCCGGCGCGCTGTGCGCGGTGGTCGGCGCGGTCCTTCGCCGCCCACGACCGGGCACGGGCTTCCAGGCAGAGCAAGAGGCCCCCTGATCAGCGTTTCCGCTGTTCAGAGGGCCTCTCGGCTGGTCGGGGTGACAGGATTTGAACCTGCGACCTCTTCGTCCCGAACGAAGCGCGCTACCAAGCTGCGCCACACCCCGAAGGACTTGCTCCCGCGCCCCAGGACCTACGTCCTCGTGCGGAAGCCTGCTCAGAATAGCCGACGATCCGGCCTGGACGAAAACGAGATCCGGCTACCGGGCGGTGAACGTGAGCAACGTCGCCTCCGGGCGGCACGCGAAGCGCACCGGGGCGTACGGCGAGGTGCCCGCGCCGGCCGACACGTGCAGCCACGCGGAGCCTGCGCCACCGGCCTCGTCGGGCCGCGGACCCGGCCAGCCGTGCAGGCCGCTGGCCCGCCGCCGGTCGATGTCGCAGTTGGTGACGAGCGCGCCGACGCCCGGCAGACGCAGCTGCCCGCCGTGCGTGTGGCCGGCGAGGACGACGTCCGTACCGTCGGCGTGCATCCGGTCCAGCACCCGCCGGTACGGGGCGTGCGTGACGCCGAGGTGCAGCACCGCGTCGTCGGGCCCCGCGCCGGACGGAGCCGACGACGGGGGGAAGTCGTCGCGGTCCAGGTGCGGGTCGTCCACGCCCACCAGGGACAGGAGGCGGCCGTCGGCCTCGACCGTGTCGCGCCGGTTGGTGAGGTCCCGCCAGCCGGCGGCGACCATCGCGCCGGCCAGCTCGTCGGACGGCAGCTCGGCCGGGCGGGTGTGCACGATGCGGGTGTCGCGCCGCAGGTACCGCGCCGGGTTCTTCGGCACCGGCGCGTAGTAGTCGTTCGACCCCATGACGAAGGCACCGGGCGCGGTCGTGAGCAGCGGCGTGAGCGCCTCCAGCAGGGGGCCGAGCGCGTCGCGGTGGGCCAGGTTGTCACCCGTGTTCACCACCAGGTGCGGCTCGTACTCCGCCAGCGACTGCACCCAGGCGATCTTGCGGCTCTGCGACGGCGTGAGGTGCAGGTCGGACACGTGCAGCACGCGCAGGTCGGGCTCGCCCGGGGGCAGCACCGGCACCGTGGCCCGACGCACCGTGAAGAGTTTGGTCTCCAGGTGTGCGTAGCCGAGGCCCGCGACGCCGGCGGCGACGAGCCCGCCCGCGACCTGCCAGCCGGGGGTCAGTTGTCGCCCCACGCGTCGCCGAGCGACTCCCAGTCACCGTTCTGGACGGCGTCCCAGGCGGCCTCCGCGTTGGCGCGTCCGTTGCCGTTGCCGTTCCCGTTCCCGTTGCCGCCGCGGTCGTTGCCCTCGTCGCCCTTGGGCTCCTTGCCCTTGTCGCCGCCGTCGTCGTTCGAGCCGCCGCCGTCGTCGTTCGAGCCGCCGCCGTCGTCGTTCGTCGACGGGGGCGGTGCCGTGACGCCCACCATCTTCGGGTCCGGGGCGCCGAAGTCCTTGACGGGCAGGTCGGAGACGGCCTGGTCCATGTACTCCTTCCACGCCGGAGCAGCCACGGTCGAGCCGTAGAGGACACGGACCCACTTGCCGTTCACCCACATGCCGTTGGTGTGGTCCTCGTTGGGGCGGTCGGCGTTGCCGACCCACACGGACGTGGACAGGTTGGGCGTGAAGCCCGTGAACCACGTCTGCGCCGACAGCTGCGACGTACCGGTCTTGCCGGCCACCGGGCGGCCGTCCGCGAGGCCGCCGAGCTGGCGGGCCGTACCCGTGCCGGAGAAGACCTTCTCCATCGCGAACACCACGGTGTTGGCCACGTTCTCCGGGAGCGCGTCCTTCTTGCACTTCGCGTCCGGGACGTCGTAGTCCTTGCCGCCCGGGCCGGTGATGCTCGTGATGGCGATCGGGGAGCAGTAGGTGCCGCCGCTGGCCAGCGTCGCGTAGGCGGCGGCCTGGTACAGCGGCGTCGACTCCTGGGTACCGATGATCATCGGCGCCTGGATGTCGATGTCCGACTCCTTCGGGTCGGTCACGACCCGCCCGCCGTCCTGGACGGAGCGCGTGGGGCGGAAGCCGATGTCCCAGGCGGTGCTGCGCAGGTCGCAGAGGTTGAGCTGGTACCCCATGGCCGCGTAGGCGGTGTTGACCGACTCGTACGTCGCCTCGAGCGCGGAGATGTACCCGACCTCGACGCCCTCGGAGTTCGCCGGCGCCCACGGTTCGGCGGCGGCCAGGTTGCCCACGCACGGCGTCTGGAAGTTCTGCGGCCAGCGCGCCTGCTTCGTCGCGTTCACGCGCTCGCTCAGGGTGTGCCCCTCCTTGAGCCACTCGGCGAGGACGAACGGCTTGAAGTTCGAGCCCACCTGGAAGCCACCGGAGGCGCCGTGCGTCGGGTCGGCCGCGTAGTTCACGCGCGTGGTCCCCTTGCCGCCCTCGGACGGCGTGTAGGGGATGTTCTGGGCCATCGCGAGGACCTTGCCCGTGCCCGGCTCGACGGACGCGATCGCCGACTGCAGACCGCTCGAGTCGCCGGCGGGGACGGCGTTCTTGACCGCCTTCGCTGCCGCCTTCTGCTTCTTCGGGTCCAGCGTGGTGTGGATCTCGAGACCGCCGCGGTACAGCAGCTGCTGACGCTCGGACTTCGTCTCGCCGAACACCGGGTTGGTGACGATCTCCTTGGTGACGTAGTCGCAGAAGAACGCGGAGTCACCGGCGGCGGCGCAGCCGATCTCCGTGGGGTTGACGTCGAGCGTCTTCTTGATCGACGCCGCCTTCGCCTCGTCGCGCTCCTCCGTGGAGATGTAGCCCAGCTTCCACATGTTCTGCAGCACCAGGTCGCGACGCTCCTTCGCCTCCTTCGGGTTCACCGTGGGGTCGAAGCGGCTCGGCGACTTCGTGATGCCGGCGATGGTCGCGGCCTCGACGACGCTCAGCTTGGAGGCGTGCTTGTCGAAGTAGTAGCGGGCCGCGGCCTCCACGCCGTAGATGCTGCGCGAACCGAACTGCGCGGCGTTGAGGTAGCCCTGCAGCACCTCGTCCTTCGACATCGTCTTCTCGAGGGAGATGGCCATCTTCGCCTCGGTGAGCTTGCGCGAGATCGAGTCCTCGCTCGCCTTGATGACGCCGAACTGGTCGCCGTCCTGCAGCGCCTGGTCGATGAGCATGTTCTTCACGTACTGCTGCGTCAGCGTGGACGCGCCCTGCGTGGCGTGGCCGGCCACGTTGTTGGCCAGCGCGCGCGTCATGCCCTGCACGTCGATGCCGCCGTGCTCGTAGAAGCGCTCGTCCTCGATGGCGATCACCGCGTGCTGCATCGGCTCGGAGATCTCGTCCAGCGGCACCACGATGCGGTTCTGCGCGTAGAACGTGGCGAGCAGCTTGCCGTCCGCGGCGTAGATGCGCGACTGCTGCGACATCGGCCGCGGCTCCAGCTCCGCCGGCACCTCGTCGTAGATCGCGACCGTGCTGTCGGCCGCGGCGTTGGCGCCCGCCACCATCGGGATGACCAGCCCGGCGGCGAGGACGCCGCCCACCCCGGCCGCGAGGACGAACGCGAGCAGCAGGGCGACGAGCTGGGTCGCCGGCATCGTGCGCGTGATGCGGCGAGGGTCGGATTTGGCCATGCCCACCAGGGTACGGGCTGTGCCCGAGGCAGCACGGCCGCGACGCCGGTACCGCTGTGCAGATCGTGTGGACCGGTCGTGGGAGCGGCGGGACGACAGCGGTCGGAGCGGTCGCTGGTTACGATCGCGGCATGGCTACCACGTGGGAGTACGCGACCATCCCCCTGCTGATCCACAACACCAAGGCGATCCTCGACCAATGGGGGGCCGACGGGTGGGAGCTCGTCCAGGTCGTCCCCGGCCCCGACAGCACCAACCTGGTCGCCTACCTCAAGCGCCCCTCCGGCGGGCAGTGATGAGCGCCTCGCCCGAGGCCCGCCTCGCCGAGCTCGGCATCACCCTGCCCGACGTCGCCGCGCCCGTCGCGGCGTACGTCCCCGCCGTCCGCTCCGGCAGCTACGTCTACACGGCCGGCCAGCTGCCGTTCGTCGACGGCGCGCTGCCGCTGACGGGCAAGGTCGGTGCGGGGGTCTCTCCGGAGGAGGCCGCGGACCTGGCGCGCACCTGCGCCCTCAACGGGCTCGCCGCCGTCCGCTCCCTCGTGGGCACGCTCGACGGCGCGAGGATCGTCAAGGTGACGGGCTTCGTCGCCTCCGACCCGTCCTTCACCGGCCAGCCGGGCGTCATCAACGGCGCGTCGAACGTGCTCGGCGAGATCTTCGGCGACGCGGGCGTGCACGCGCGCTCCGCGGTGGGGGTCGCGGTGCTTCCGCTCGACTCTCCCGTCGAGGTGGAGCTGGTCGTCGAGCTTTCCTGAGGTTCTGTCCGTAGCTCCTGGTTGCGGACGCGGGCGGGGACGAGGTCCTTCGCCAGGTCGCGTTCCCGGGCCCCAGGGGGCCCTCCACTTCGGGACTTCTGACGACCTGGCGAAGAACGCCC
>NZ_JBHTVC010000087.1:0-14425 GCF_042793275.1 Isoptericola sp. NPDC056578 | reverse complement strand
ACCCCGGGGGTCGCGCCACCGTCCGTGGTCCGGGACGTGTGCCGTCACCGGACCGATGTCACTCCTGGTCGTCGAGGTACGAGTCGACCGTGACGTCGCCCGCGACGATCTGCTCCTGGAGCGCGGTGACCTCCTCCATGAGGGCGGGGTCGACCTTGTCCTCGAAGTTGTGCAGCGGGGCGATGCCCACGCCCTTGTTCTCGAGGGTCCCGATGTACGGCGTCGCGTCGAACTCGCCCTTGGCGGCGGAGCTGACGGACTCGTAGGTGGAGATGTCCATCCCCTTGAGGATCGACGTCAGCACGTAGTCCTGGGTGGACGGGTCGGTCTCGAACAGGTCGGCGTCGGCGCCGATGAGGGCGACGTCCTTGCCCGAGTCCTGGATCGCCGCGATCGCGGACTGGTAGATCGGGCCGCCGACCGGCAGGATCACGTCGACGCCCTGGTCGAGGATGTTCTGCGCGGTGGTCTTCGCGGTCTCGTTGGCCTCGAACTTGCCGGTGAACGAGCCCTTCTCGCCGCCCTCGAAGCCCACGACCTCGACCTCGGTGCCCTTGACCTCGTTGTAGTACTCGACGCCCTGCTTGAAGCCGTCCATGAAGATGGTCACGGTCGCGATCGGGGCGCCGCCGAAGGTCCCGACCTTGCCGGCCTCGGAGTATCCGGCCGACAGGTAGCCCGCGAGGAACGCGGCCTGCGCCGTGTCGTACAGCAGCGGCTTCACGTTCTCGGCGTCGACCGTCTCGTCGACGAGGATGAACTCGGTGTCCGGGTTCGCCTCGGCGGCCTCGGTCGTCGCGGCGGCCAGGTTGAAGCCCACCGAGACGATCGGCGAGCAGCTCTGCCCGACCAGCGACTCCATGTTGGGCTGATAGTCCGTCTCGGTCTGCGACTGGACGGCGGTGAGCTCGACGCCGAACTCGTCCGCGGCCTTCTGCGCCCCCTCGAAGCTGAGCTGGTTGAAGCTCTTGTCGTCGAACCCACCCTGGTCCGAGACGATGCACGGCTTGAAGCCCTCCACCGCTGCGGCGGCGCTGCTGTCGCCACCGGACTCCTCGGGTGCCTCCGCACAGGCCGCCAGCGCGAGCGCGGCGACGCCGGCGAGGGCGGTGAGCTGGATCGCTCTCTTCACCTGTCGCTCCTGTCGATCGTTCGTCGGGCCAGGGTCGTCCGGCCCGTCACCGACGGAAGCCTAGCCACCGGCGCCCCGGCCGAGAACCGCAGGCGACGAACCCGCAGGAGTCGTTACCGAAGCGGTATCGACGGCCGACCACGGCAACACGCCGGACACTTTCCGGCGTCTCACGGTTGGAGCGCGAAACGTCCCAGCAACCGGGCACCGACGGCGATCGACCGCTCGTCCACGACGAGGTCCCCCTGGTGGATGTCGTAGCGCCGCTCCCCCGGGGTCCCGGTGCCGAGGCGGGCCATCGCGCCCGGCACCTTGGTGAGGTACCAGGCGAAGTCCTCGCCGCCGAGCGACTGCTCGGTGAGCACGACGCCCTCGGGGCCGAGCACGGCGGTCCCCGCCGCCTCGAGCGCGCCGTTCACGGCGGCGTCGTTGTCCACCGGCGGGACTCCGCGCGCGTGCCGCACGGTGACGTCCACCTCGTACGGCGCGACGACCTGCTCCACCGCGTCGTGCAGCACCTGCCCGGCACGCTCCCACGCCCGCACGTCGAGGCAGCGCAGCGTGCCGCCGACGGTGCCCGTGGCGGGGATCGCGTTGTGGGCGTTGCCCGCGTGCACCGCGCCCCAGGTGAGGTTGACGCCCGAGCGCGGGTCGAGCCGGCGGCCGAGCACCGCGGGCACCTGCGTGATGACCTGCCCCAGGGCGTACACCACGTCGCCGGTCAGGTGCGGCCGCGAGGTGTGCCCGCCCGACGACGACAGGGTCACCGTGACCGTGTCCGACGCGGAGGTGATCGGGCCGATGCGGGTGCCGATCTGCCCCACGTCCAGCTTGGGCTCGCAGTGCACCGCGGCGATGCGGTCCACGCCGTCGAGCACGCCCTGCGCGATGACGTCGAGCGCGCCGCCGGGCATCACCTCCTCGGCGGGCTGGAAGATCAGCCGCGCGCCGCGGTCGAGCAGGCCCTCGTCGTGCAGCGCGGCGAGGGCCAGGCCCGCGCCGAGCACCACGGTGGTGTGCACGTCGTGCCCGCACGCGTGCGCCACGCCCGGCACCACCGAGCGGAACGGCAGGCCGCACGAGTCGTCGAGGGGCAGCGCGTCGATGTCCGCGCGCAGGGCCACGCGGCCCAGGCCGTCGGGCGACCGGTCGGGGCCGACGTCGCAGACCAGGCCGGTGCCCTCGAGCAGCCGGGGTTCGAGGCCGGCGGCGCGCAGCCGCTCGGCCACGAGCGCGGTGGTGCGGACCTCCTGCCGGCCCAGCTCGGGGTGCGCGTGCACGTCGCGGCGGATCTCGACCAGCTCGGCCTCGAGGCCCGCGACGATCTCGTCCAGCCGCGCCCCGACGACGGCCTCGCGGGCGCTCACAGCACGTCCTCGCGGCCGTGGGCGCGCATCGCGTCGACCATGTCCTTGACCTGCTGCGCACGGGCGCGGGTGGTGACCAGGAGCGCGTCGGGCGTGTCGACCACGACGACGTCGTCGATGCCGAGCAGCGCGATCACCCGGTCGCCGCCGGGCACGACGACCGAGCCGGCCGACTGCACCCGCACGACGTCGGCCGGGTCGCCCAGCACCTTGGAGCCGCCGTCGTCGTCCGACGGCAGGAGCGCGGCGAGCGAGTTGAAGTCACCGACGTCGTCCCACCCGAACGTGCCGGGCACGACGGCGACGCCGCCCTCGGCGGCGACGGGCTCCGCGACGGCGTGGTCGATCGCGATCTTCTCCAGGCCGGGCCACACGCGGGCGACCACGGCCGCACGGTCGGGCGTGTCCCACGCGGCCGCGATCTCCCGCAGCCCGTCGTGCAGGGCGGGGCGGTGTGTCGCGAGGTGCCCCAGGAGCACGGAGCTGCGGGCCACGAAGATGCCGGCGTTCCAGCGGTACTCGCCCGACGCGACGTACTCGCGGGCCGTCGCGGCGTCGGGCTTCTCCGTGAAGCCGCGCACGTGCAGCGCGCTCGGCGCGCCCTCGACGCCCAGCGGGTCGCCGCTGCGCACGTAGCCGAAGGCCACCGACGGGCGCGAGGCGGCGATGCCGATCGTCGCGACGTAGCCGGCGCGCGCGGCCGCGACCGCCTCCCGCACCGCGGCGTCGAACGACGCCGCGCCGGACACCACCTGGTCGGCGGCGAAGGAGCCCACGACGACGTCCCCGTGCCGGTGCTCGAGCACGGCGGCGGCCAGCCCGATGGCCGCCATCGAGTCGCGCGGCGACGGCTCGGCGAGCACGGCGTCCTCGGCCAGCTCGGGCAGCTGCTCGCGCGCGGCCGCGACGTGCGGCTCGCCGGTGACGAGCACGACCCCGCCGCCGGCCAGCGGCCGCAGCCGGTCGACCGTGCCCTGCAGCAGGGTGCGGCCCGCGCCCGTGAGGTCGTGCAGGAACTTGGGCGCGCCGGCGCGGGACAGCGGCCACAACCGGGTGCCGGCGCCCCCGGCGGGGACCACGGCGTAGAACCCGGGGACCGGGGGGACGGAGGGGGGCGCCGCGGTGCTCATCCCCGCAGCATAAGCGTGCTGACGGGCGGGCCGTCGGCGACGTCAACCCTGTGGAATAGGTCACGAAACACCCCGGCCCGTCCCGGTTTGCCGGACCTCGTGTGCCATGAGCCGACCGGATGTCACTACAGTGACCGTGAACGGAATCCACACAGAATCCGCCAACGGAGGCTCCCCCCGTGCCTAAAGCACCTGCTGGCACGCTCTACCGCGGCCGTGAAGGCATGTGGTCCTGGGTCGCGCATCGCGTGACCGGCGTGCTCATCTTCTTCTTCCTCCTCGTGCACATCCTGGACACGGCTCTCGTCCGGGTGTCGCCCGAGGCCTACAACGCCGTCATCGGGACGTACCAGACGCCGATCATGGGACTCGGGGAGGCCGGCCTCGTCGCCGCGATCGTCTTCCACGCGTTCAACGGCGTCCGCGTGATCCTCGTCGACTTCTGGGCCAAGGGCCCGAAGTACCAGAGGACGATGCTCTGGGTCGTCGTCGGCCTGTTCGTCGTGACCATGGCCGGCTTCCTGCCGCGGCACCTGATGAACGTCTTCGGAGGTGGGCACTGATGGCCTCGACCCAGACCCCGTCCGCGCTCGCGGCCCCGCGGTCCCCCTACGCCCGCCGCAAGACCACCCGCGGCAACTACGAGCTGTACAGCTGGGTGTTCATGCGCGCGTCCGGCGTGGTGCTGATCGTCCTGATCTTCGGCCACCTCTTCGTCAACCTCATGGTGGGCGAGGGCGTGCACGCGATCGACTTCGCCTTCGTCGGCGGCAAGTGGTCCAGCCCCTTCTGGCAGGTCTGGGACCTGCTGATGCTGTGGCTCGCGATGATCCACGGGACCAACGGCGTGCGCACGGTCATCAACGACTACGCGCAGAAGGACTCCACGCGCGGCGTGCTCAAGGCGCTGCTGTTCCTGGCGTTCGCGATCGTGGTCGTGCTCGGCACCCTCGTGATCTTCACGTTCAACCCCTGCCCGCCGGGCGCCCCGGCCGAGCTCCTGCCGTCGATCTGCTTCTCGAACTAAGGACAGGCACCCCCCGATGCAGACACATCAGTACGACGTCGTCATCGTCGGCGCAGGCGGCGCCGGCATGCGCGCGGCGCTCGAGGCCTCCGGCGAGGCCCGCACCGCGGTGATCTCGAAGCTCTACCCCACCCGCTCCCACACCGGTGCCGCCCAGGGCGGCATGGCGGCGGCCCTCGCGAACGTCGAGGAGGACAACTGGGAGTGGCACACGTTCGACACCGTCAAGGGCGGTGACTACCTGGTCGACCAGGACGCGGCGGAGATCCTCGCGAAGGAGGCCATCGACTCGGTCCTCGACCTGGAGAAGATGGGCCTGCCGTTCAACCGCACGCCCGAGGGCCGCATCGACCAGCGCCGGTTCGGCGGCCACACCCGCGAGCACGGCCAGGCCGCCGTGCGCCGCGCCTGCTACGCCGCGGACCGCACCGGCCACATGATCCTGCAGACGCTCTACCAGAACTGCGTGAAGCAGAACGTCGAGTTCTACAACGAGTTCTACGTGCTGGACCTGCTCACGGACCACGACCTCACCACCGAGCAGATCGAGGACGGGGCCGAGGTCAACGCGACCGGCGTCGTCGCCTACGACCTGGCGAGCGGCGAGATCCACGTGTTCCAGGCGAAGGCGATCATCTTCGCCACCGGCGGCGCGGGCAAGATCTTCAAGACGACGTCGAACGCGCACACCCTCACGGGTGACGGCATGGCGCTGGCGTACCGCCGCGGCCTGCCGCTGGAGGACATGGAGTTCTTCCAGTTCCACCCGACGGGCCTCGCGGGCCTCGGCATCCTCCTGTCGGAGGCGGCGCGCGGCGAGGGCGGCATCCTGCGCAACTCGGACGGCGAGCGCTTCATGGAGCGCTACGCCCCCACCATCAAGGACCTCGCGCCGCGCGACATCGTCGCCCGCTCGATGGCCAACGAGGTGCGCGAGGGCCGCGGCGCCGGCCCGAACAAGGACTACGTGCTGCTCGACCTCACGCACCTGGAGCCCGCGCACATCGACGCGAAGCTCCCCGACATCACCGAGTTCGCCCGCACCTACCTCGGCATCGAGCCCTACACCGAGCCCGTGCCCGTCTACCCGACGGCGCACTACGCGATGGGCGGCGTGCCGACGAACATCCAGGGCGAGGTGCTGCGCGACAGCCACAACGTCGTCAAGGGTCTGTACGCGGCCGGGGAGGTCGCGTGCGTGTCCGTGCACGGCTCCAACCGCCTCGGCACCAACTCGCTGCTCGACATCAACGTCTTCGGCAAGCGGGCCGGCCGCTCGGCCGCCGCGTACGCGAAGA
Organism: Isoptericola sp. NPDC056578; assembly: GCF_042793275.1. Classification (NCBI taxonomy): domain Bacteria; kingdom Bacillati; phylum Actinomycetota; class Actinomycetes; order Micrococcales; family Promicromonosporaceae; genus Isoptericola; species Isoptericola sp. NPDC056578. The sequence continues at coordinate 8,471 of NZ_JBHTVC010000087.1, read as the reverse complement.
CGGCGGGGCCGCACCGGGAGCTCCCGGAGAACCCGACCGCCCGGGTCGAGGCCCAGCTCGCCGAGATGCGCGACCGTCCCGACGGCGAGCGCGTCGCGGACGTCCGCAAGGCGCTCCAGGAGACCATGGACGCCAACGCCCAGGTGTTCCGCACCGGCGACTCCCTCAACGAGGCGCTGGCCGAGATCCGGGAGCTGCAGAAGCGGTACCGGAACGTCTCCGTCCAGGACAAGGGCAAGCTGTTCAACACGGACCTGCTCGAGGCGATCGAGCTCGGCTTCCTGCTGGACATCGCCGAGGTGACCGTCGTCGCCGCCCTCAACCGCAAGGAGTCGCGCGGCGGGCACTACCGGGAGGACTTCCCGGACCGCGACGACGCGAACTACATGCTGCACACGATGGCGTACCGCCGTCCGACGTCGGCCCCCGACGCCGGCGACGGCCACGTCCCGGGCTACTTCGACCACGTCGAGGACTTCGGGGACTACAAGGTCGTCCTGGGGTCCAAGCCCGTCATCCAGACCCGGTACGAGCCCATGGAGCGGAAGTACTGATGACTGCTGTTCTCGAGAACCCTGCGGCCCCGGCCTCCGAGCCGAAGGCCGGTGCCATCCCCAGTTTCGAGGTCACGCTCCGCATCCGGCGGTACAACCCCGAGTCGGAGCACGGCGAGGAGTCGACCTGGGACGACTTCACGGTCCAGGTGCACGGCACCGACCGCGTCCTCGACGCGCTGCACATGATCAAGTGGGAGCAGGACGGGTCGCTGACCTTCCGCCGCTCGTGCGCCCACGGGGTCTGCGGCTCCGACGCGATGCGTATCAACGGCCGCAACCGGCTCGCCTGCAAGACGCTCCTCAAGGACGTCAACCCGGACAAGCCGATCACGGTCGAGCCCATCAAGGGCCTGCCCGTGGTCAAGGACCTCGTGGTCGACATGGAGCCGTTCTTCGCCTCCTACCGCGAGATCATGCCGTTCCTCATCACCTCGGGGAACGAGCCGACGCGCGAGCGCCTGCAGTCCGCCGAGGACCGCGAGCGGTTCGACGACACCACCAAGTGCATCCTGTGCGCCGCGTGCACGTCGTCGTGCCCCGTGTTCTGGACCGACGGCCAGTACTTCGGCCCGGCCGCGATCGTCAACGCGCACCGGTTCATCTTCGACAGCCGTGACGAGGGCGCCACGCAGCGCCTGGAGATCCTCAACGACAAGGAGGGCGTGTGGCGCTGCCGCACGACCTTCAACTGCACCGAGGCCTGCCCGCGCGGCATCGAGGTCACCAAGGCGATCCAGGAGGTCAAGCGCGCGATGATCACGCGCGCGTTCTGACCGCCGCTCTGCCCCGCTGGCGCACCCCGCGGACGCTCGACTCCCGCAGCGCCCAGGAGCCCCGTCGTACCCCACGGACGACGGGGCTCCACGGCTTTCCGGAGCCCTGGCCGCGGCGCACCACCCGCTCGATCTCCGCCGCGTCGCGCATCGCGGCGACCTCCGCCTCCGCGTGGGCGATCTCGTCCAACCGGGGCGGGTCGTAGATCCACGCGCACATCAGCAGCAGCACCCGGGCGACGAAGTTCACCAGGACCAGCACGGTCACGATGCCGGCGAACGCCGCGAGCAGCGCGTTGCGCTCCGCGCCCGCCGCCACGACGGACGTGCCCAGCCAGCGCAGCACCCCGGCGACGACGCCGGCCGCGAGGCACCCGAGGACGAAGTCCCGGCGACGCCGGGGCCGGACCCGGGCCACGACGCGGACGATGAGGTAGACGAGCAGCGCGTCGAGCGCGACGCCCACCGCGGCGGTGCCGAGCGCGGTGAGCTGGGCGACCAGGAACGAGCTGCCGAACCAGTCCTGCACCTGGCGGCTGAAGGTCTGCGCGAGGATGCTCGCGGCGGCCGAGGCCACGATCATCGCGCCGAGGATGACGAAGCCGAGCAGCTCCCAGATCTTCGACAGCACCGGGCTGACGCCCACGACGGGCTGGTCGAACATCGACCGCACGGAGATGCGCAGCGCCCGCATGAAGCCGATCGCGGTCCAGAGGAAGACGACGGCGGCGATCACGCTGGTCCACGTCAGCGCGGAGCTCAGCACCAGCTGACTGGGCGCGAGAACGCCGTCCGGGTTGGCGTCGGTCTTGATGAGGCCCGGGAGCCAGTCGTTGATCTGCTCGAAGACCTCCTCCTGCAGCTCCTGCCGCCCCGTCAGCACCCGCGAGAACACGGTGAAGCCGATCGTCAGGGCGGCGAAGAGCGAGAAGATCGCGGTGTAGGCGATGCCGCCGCACAGGAGGGCGCCGCGGCGGTCGACGTACCAGTACCACGACCGCACGGGCCGGAGGCTCTTGAACCACTGGTACGCGACGACGGACCGGCTCTTGGCCTGTTCGAGTCGGTCGTTCACAGACGCGACCCTAGGGAGCGCTCTGCTCCCCCGCGAGCCGGAACGAGCGTTGCGGTCGCCACACGCCGTCGTCGCCGTGCTCGTACTGCCACAGCCGGTCGACCTCGAAGACGCCGTCGAAGTCCGCCATCTCGACGAAGGCGCGGTCCAGGTCGGCCTCGGAGACCTCGTGCGCCACGGTCACGTGCGGGTGGTAGTTGAACCGCAGGTCCTGGGCCAGCACGCCGGAGCGGGCGGCGGTCTCGAGCTGCTCGCACTCCGCGATGCCCTCGGCGAGGGACACGAACACCACCGGCGAGATCGGGCGGAACGTGCCGGCCCCGCGCAGGTGCACCCGGAACGGCGCGGTCTCGGAGGCGACCTTCTCGAGGTGCTCGACCACCGCGTCCAGCACGGACTCGTCGACGACCGTGGGGCCGATCACCGTGATGTGCGGCGGGATGGCGTGGGCCAGCGGGTCGCCCAGCGCGGCACGGGCCTCCTGAAGCTGCGAGCCGAACGGCTCGGGCACCGCGATGGCGACGCCGATCCGCACCTGGGCCGGGCCACGGTCGGGGAGGTTCACCGCGCGCCTCGGGGCAGCAGGCCGAACCGGTCGTAGACGCGGTCGAGCACGGGGCGCGCGATGTCCCGCGCGCGCTCGGCGCCGTCGGCGAGCACCTTGTCGAGCTGGGCCGGGTCCGAGAGGTAGGTCTGCGCCCGCGACTGGAACGGCTCGAGGAAGGCGACGACGGCGTCGGCCAGGTCCACCTTGAGGTAGCCGTAGCCGCGGCCGTCGTACTCGGCGGCGATCTCGTCGACGCCCCGGCCGGTGACGGCCGAGAAGATCGTGAGCAGGTTGGAGATGCCCGGCTTGGCGGCGGGGTCGTAGCGCACCCCGTACGTCTCGTCGGCGTCGGTCACCGCCGACTTGATCGCCTTGACCGCCTTCTTGGGGTCCTCGAGCAGCCAGACGACGCCCTTGCCGCCGGCGTTGGACTTGCTCATCTTGGCCGTCGGCTCCTGGAGGTCCTGGATCTTCGCCACGGCCTTGACGATGTGCGCCTCGGGGACGACGGCCGTGCCCTCGCCGAAGCGGGCGTTCAGCCGCTCCGCGAGGTCGCGCGTCAGCTCGAGGTGCTGACGCTGGTCCTCGCCGACCGGGACGAGCGCCGTGTCGTAGAGCAGGATGTCCGCGGCCATGAGCACGGGGTAGGTGAACAGGCCGACGGTGGTGCCCTCGGAGCCCTGCTTGGCGGACTTGTCCTTGAACTGCGTCATGCGGCCGGCCTCGCCGAAGCCGGTCTGGCAGCTGAGCAGCCACGCCAGCTCGGCGTGCTCCGCCACGTGCGACTGGACGAAGAGGATGGAGCGCTCCGGGTCGATGCCGCCGGCCAGGTACTGGGCGGCGGTGCGGCGGGTGCGCTCGCGCAGCGCCGCCGGGTCCGGGTTCACCGTCAGGGCGTGGAGGTCGACGACGCAGTACAGCGCCTCGTGGCCGTCCTGGAGCGCCACCCACTGGGCCAGCGCGCCCAGGTAGTTCCCGAGGTGCAGCGACCCGTCGGTCGGCTGCATGCCGGAGAAGATGCGGGGCAGTCCCGGCGCGGACGCTCCGCGCTGGAGGGACGGTGAGGTGGCGACGTCGGGCATGGCGTCCATTGTGGCAGGTCGACGGGACCGCTCGGAAACCCGTCCGCCCCGGCCCCACGGGCTGGCGCGGGGGCTCCCGGACGGGCCTAGGTGGCCTCGTCGTCGAACGGGGCGGGCACCGCGGCGCGGCGCTCGTCGGAAGCGCTGGTGGCGGCAGCCGTCGCGGTGCCGCCCGCCGCGGCGGCGCGGGGCGCGGGCGCCGGACCGTCGTCGTCGTCCATCAGCGCGTCGCGCACGATGCGGCGCGGGTCGTACTGGCGCGGGTCGAGCTTGGACCAGTCGACGTCCTTGAACTCCGGCCCCAGCTCGGTGTCCACGCGCGCCTTGGTGTCCTGCAGCAGGCGCTTGCCGCGCTTCACGAGCGAGGCCAGCTGGGCGGCATACCCGGGAAGGCGCTCGGGCCCGATGAGCAGGACGGCGAGCACCACGATGATGAGGAGCTCACCGCCGTTGATGTCGAACACGCGGACAGCCTATTCGCTCTCGCGCCCCTGGAGCACCACCCGCACGTCCCGCTCCTCGCCGTCGGTCCGCACGCGGAGCGTCACCGCGTCCCCGGGCTGGCGGGCGCGGATCGCCACGATGAGGGCGTCGCTCACGGTCACCGGGCGGCCGTCGATCTCCAGGATGACGTCGCCGGGGCGGATGCCGGCCCGGTCCGCCGGGCCGTCGGGGGTGACGGCCGGCTGGCCCTGCTGGGGCGCGGCGGAGACCTGGACCCCCTCGCCCGTGTAGGTCGTGTCGAGCAGCGCCCCGATCACGGGGTAGGTCGCGTGCCCCGACTCGATGAGCTGCTCGGCGGTGTGGCGCGCCTGCGACGCGGGGATCGCGAAGCCCAGGCCGATGCTGCCGGTGGCGGAGATCGCGCCCGGCGGCTGCGCGATGGCCGAGTTGATCCCGACCACCTCGCCGTCGGCATCGATCAGCGGGCCGCCGGAGTTCCCCGGGTTGATCGCGGCGTCGGTCTGGATCGCGTCGATGAACGCCGTCGCGGCGCCTCCCCCGGTCTCGTCCCCCGCCTGCACCGGCCGGTGCAGGGCGCTGACGATGCCGGTCGTCACCGTGGAGTCCAGGCCGAGCGGGGCCCCGACGGCGAGCACCGGGTCACCGACCACCACGGCGTCGGAGTCGCCGAGGACCAACGGCTCCAGGCCGTCGGCGTCGACCTTCACCACGGCCAGGTCGTAGTCCGCGGTCCGGCCCACCACCTCGGCGTCGCGCTTGCGGCCGTCGGCGAAGACCACGACCGCCGAGCCCCCCGACGCTGCCGCGGGGGCGACCACGTGGTTGTTCGTGAGGATGTAGCCGTCCTCACGCAGCACGAAGCCCGAGCCGCTGGACGCACCGTTCGCGCCCTGCACCTGGATCGAGACCACGCTCGGCAGCACGTCCGCGGCGAGCGCCGCGACCGAGCCGTCCGGACGGTCCGCGCCGGCGGACGCCCCGGCGGCCGTGCCCCGGTCGGCGTCCTGCCCGCCCGACGTCGGCAGCGCCGCGTCCGCGGGCCTCCCGCCGTCCACGGCGTCCGACACGCGGTCCCCGGCGAAGCCGCCGACGACGCCCGCGACGAGGGCCAGCGCCACGACCGACGCCGCCCCCGGACGGCGTCGGCGCGCCGGGTTCGCCGTGCGGGGTGTCGCGGTGGGCGGCGCCGCGGTGGGCGGTGCCGTGGTGGGCGGTGCCGTGGTCGGCGGAGTCGTGCCGTCGTCGGCCGGCGCGTCCGCGGGCGCCCCCGGTGCCGCCCGGGGCTCCGGTGGCGCGGACACCGTGGCGGGGAACAGCGCGGCTGCCGGCGGCGGCCGGTACGGGTCGGGCTCCGCCGCCCGCGCCGGCGGCTCGGGCGGCGCGAACAGGTCGTCGGCAGGGCGTGACGGTTCGGTCATCGGCGCCAGAGGGCTCCTGTCATCGCTCCGGTCATCACGTCGGACATCGCTCCGGTCATCGCACCGGTCATGACGGTCCAGCCGCGGGAGATCTCGCGCAGCACGCCCGCGTCGTCGCCCTCGGCGGAGCCGGGGAACGCCGCCACCAGCTCGGCGAGCGCCTCCGCGTCGACGTCGGTCGCCACGTCGACGACGGTGTCCCCCGACTGCCAGGCCACGTGCCACGGGTCGGCGGAGAGCACCCGCACGTCGTGGCCGCGGACGGCGAGCCCGCCCGCGGAGCCGTCGACGGACCCGGCGACGGCCGTGCCCAGGTCCGCGAGCCGGCCCTGTCGCAGGCAGGCGACCGCGGTCCCGTCCGGCCCGGACAGGTCCAGCTCGACGGCCGCGCCCGTGCCGCCGGTGCCGCCGGTGCCGGCGCAGCCGTCCGTGCGCACCGCGGTCACGGCGTACCCGTCGGGCAGCGCGGCGGGCGCGGACCAGCCGTGGTCGGACAGCCAGGCGAGGGCGTCGGCGGTGGCCGCGCGGCCGGCGGCGGCGTCGTGCCCGCCCGGCTCGGCGTCCGCCAGCAGCGTGAGCGCCGCCACCCGCGACGGGTCCGGGCTCACCACGGGCGCCTGCCCCAGCACGAACAGCGCGACGCCGAGCACACCGACGCCGCCCGCCCCCGCGGCGACCAGCCGCCGGTTCCGGGTCCGCCGGCGGGAGCCCAGGTCGCCCGACAGGGACGGCTCCCACGCCCGGGGCCGCTCCCAGTCCGCGGACCGGCCGCGGTCGCGCAGCGGGTCGCCGCTCGTCGACGGGATGGAGGCCGACAGCGCGAGCAGGCGGTTCGTGAGCTCCGGGTCGGGCGCGACGTCGCAGGCCGCCGCGAGCGCGCGGTGCGCGGCCCGCGCCGCGTCGAGCTCGGTGGCGCACCGAACGCAGCCCGCCACGTGCGCGAGCGCCCGCTCCGTCGCCGCGGCGTCGAGCTGGCCGTCGGCCAGGTCGCTCACCCAGGCCCCGAGGTGCCCGGACCCGGCGTACCCCGTCACGACGCCGCCCCGCCGCTCGCGTCCCGCGCGGTCACCTCCGCGCGCCGGTGCTCCAGCGCGTCCCGGAGCTGCGCACGGGCACGGTGGATGCGGGACCGGACCGTGCCGAGCTTGATGCCCAGCGTGACGGCGATCTCCTCGTAGCTGAGCCCCTCGATGTCGCACAGGACGACCGCCGCGCGGTACTCGGGGCGCAGCGCGTCGAGCGCGGCCTGCACGTCGTGGTCCAGGTTGGCGTGCTCGAAGCCGCGCTCGGGGCGCCCGTGGTCCTCGGGCGCCGCCACGCGGGCGGCGTCGTCGCCCATCGCCTCCATGCGGATGCGCTTCTTGCGCCGCACCTGGTCGAGGAACAGGTTGGTCGTGATGCGGTGCAGCCACCCCTCGAACGTGCCCGGGGTGTAGCTGGAGAGCGACCGGAACACGCGCAGGAACGTCTCCTGGGTGAGGTCCTCGGCGTCCTGCCGGTTGCCGCTGAGCCGGTAGGCGAGCCGGTACACGCGCGCCGAGTGCTCGCGCACGATCTCGTCCCACGTCGGGGGCGTCCATGCCGTCTCGGGCGCGGCATCCTCGGGCGCGCGGAAAGCCGCCTCGGCGGGGGCCTCGGGCACGTCCTGCACGGGAGCGGGGTCGGTCGTCATCATCACCATCGTCCCACGGCAACGTCCGGGCACGCCGCGACGTTCCCGCGTACGATCACGGCAGCATCACCCGCGCCGGCCGCCCGCCGGCGACCCCGCCGTGGAGGACCGCCATCACCACCGACGTCGACGCCCGCAGCGGTCGCACCGCAGCCTGGGCCTACAGCGAGTCCTTCGTCCCCGAGGACGAGGTGCTGCTGCGCGCCCGCGAGCGCGCGGCGGAGCTCGGCTGCGGCGCCGTCTCCCCCGGCACGGGGGCGCTGCTGCAGGTCGTGGCCGCGGCGCTCGGCGCGCGCGCCGCCGTCGAGATCGGGACGGGCACCGGGGTGGCCGCCCTCTGGCTCCTGCGCGGCATGCCCGCCGACGGCGTGCTCACGACCATCGACGCCGAGCTCGAGCACCAGCGGGCCGCGAAGCGGGCCTTCGCCGAGGCCGGGATCCCGCCGGCCCGCACCCGGACCATCCCCGGCCGGCCGGCCGACGTCCTGCCCCGGCTCACGGACGGCGCGTACGACCTCGTGCTCGTCGGGGCGGAGCCGCACTCCTACCCCGAGTACGTCGAGGCCGGCCTGCGGCTGCTGCGCCCCGGCGGGGTCCTCGCCGTCGACGGCGCCCTGCACGGCGGCCGCGTGCCCGACCCCGCGCGACGCGACGAGGTGACCACGGTGGTGCGCGACGTCGGGCGCACGCTGCGCTCCGACGACCGGGTGCTGTCCGCCCTGGCACCGTCCGGCGACGGCCTGCTCCTCGCGGTCCGGCGATGAGCCGGTCGTCCTGAGACGCGACGAGCGCGGGGGGGGCGCCCCCCCCGCGGCGGGGGTGCGGGCGGCGCCCCCCGCCGGCGCCGGCAGCCAAGGGGTGCGCAACCCCCTCCGGGGCCCA
>NZ_JBHTVC010000086.1:0-14561 GCF_042793275.1 Isoptericola sp. NPDC056578 | reverse complement strand
GACGTATCCCTCCCGAAGTGGAGGGCGCCCTGGCGCCCGTGAACGCGTCCGCGCGAAGGAAGCATCCCGCCACGCGGCCGCGACCTGAGGCGCGAAAGGCGGATCAGACCGCGGCGCGCAGCGCCTCGACGCGGTCCGTCCGCTCCCACGTGAACCCGGGCAGCTCGCGGCCGAAGTGCCCGTAGGTGGCCGTCGCGGCGTACACGGGGCGCAGCAGGTCGAGGTCGCGGATGATCGCCGCGGGGCGCAGGTCGAACACGGACTCGATGGCGGCGGCGATCTGCTCGGTCGGCACGGTCTCGGTGCCGAAGGTCTCGACGTACAGCCCCACCGGGTGGGCCTTGCCGATCGCGTACGCGACCTGCACCTCGCACCGGCGCGCCAGCCCGGCCGCGACGACGTTCTTCGCGACCCAGCGCATCGCGTACGCGGCGGACCGGTCCACCTTCGACGGGTCCTTGCCGGAGAACGCGCCGCCGCCGTGGCGCGCCATGCCGCCGTAGGTGTCGACGATGATCTTGCGGCCGGTGAGTCCCGCGTCTCCCTGCGGCCCGCCGACGACGAACTTGCCGGTCGGGTTGACGATGAGGCGCGCGTGGGACGTCTCGACGCCGGTCTCCTGGGCCACCTGGGCCAGCACGGGGGCGATGACGACGTCGGCGACCTCGCGCTGCAGCTTCTCCTGCACGATGTCGGCGTCGTGCTGCGTGGACAGCACGACGGTGTCGATCCGCACCGGCCGGTCGCCGTCGTACGCGACCGTCACCTGGGTCTTGCCGTCGGGGCGCAGCCCGGGCAGCTCCCCCGACCGGCGCACGGCCGACAGGCGCTCGGCGAGCCGGTGCGACGTCCAGATGGGCAGCGGCATCAGGGACGGGGTCTCGTCCGTGGCGTACCCGAACATGAGGCCCTGGTCGCCGGCGCCCTGCGCGTCGAGGGGGTCGCGGTCGAGGCCCGGACCGGAGGCGTCGTCGCGCTCCTCCAGGCTCTTGTCGACGCCCTGCGCGATGTCGGGCGACTGCTGCCCGATCGACACGGACACGCCGCAGGAGTCGCCGTCGAACCCGATCGCCGACGAGGTGTAGCCGATGCGGCGCACCACCTCGCGCACGATCTGCGGGATCTCGACGTACGCGTCCGTGGTGACCTCGCCCGCCACGTGCACGAGCCCCGTGGTCACCATCGTCTCCACCGCCACGCGCGAGCGGGGGTCCTGCGCCAGCAGCGCGTCCAGGATCGCGTCGGAGATCTGGTCGCACACCTTGTCCGGGTGGCCCTCGGTCACGGACTCGGACGTGAAGAGGCGCAGCGCATCGGTCATGGCGGACAGCCTACGGGCAGCGGGGCGCCCGACCAGGCCCTCGCGGCAGGAAATGTCTCACATGCTGGGGTGAATCTCAGATGCCGGGCAACGTCTTCGTCACGACGTCCCAGATGGCGTCGGCGACCTCGCGCTTCGATCCCGCGGCCTCGGTCACGACGTCGCCGGTGCCGTCGAGCACCGTCACGGCGTTGGTGGGGGCGCCGAAGCCGCGCCCGGAGCCGACCGCGTTCACCGCGAGCAGGTCCGCGCCCTTGCGCAGGGCCTTGCGGCGCCCGTGCTCGAGCACGGAGCCGTCGGAGTCGCCCGTCTCGGCCGCGAAGCCGACGACGAGCTGACCCGGGTGCAGCCGGTCGTGCGCGAGCTCGGCGAGCACGTCGGGGTTCTCCACGAGCGTGATCGGCGCCGGGCCCGAACCCGGCACCTTCTTGATCTTGGCGTCCGGCACGTCGGCCGGGCGGAAGTCGGCGACCGCCGCGGCCATCACGACGACGTCCGCGTCCGAGGCGCCCGCGCGCACCGCGTCGCGCAGCTCGGCCGTGGTCTCCACCGGCACGACGACGACGCCCGCCGCCCGCGCGGCCTCGCACACGGCGTCGTCCAGGTTCGCGGCCACGAGCGTGACGTGGGCGCCGCGGGCGCGCGCGGCCTCCGCCAGCGCGGCGCCCTGGCGCCCGCTGGACCGGTTGCCGATGAAGCGCACGGGGTCGATCGGCTCGCGGGTGCCGCCCGCGGAGACGACGACGGTGCGGCCCGACAGGTCCCCGTGGTGCCCGCCCACGGGCTCCGCGGCGCCCGCACCCGTCGCGGCCGCGAGGGCCACGCGGGCGATCTCCTCCGGCTCGGGCAGCCGCCCCGGCCCGGTGTCCGCGCCGGTGAGGCGGCCGCTCGCCGGCTCGATCACCGTGACGCCGCGCTCGCGCAGCGTCGCCACGTTCGCGCGCGTGGCGGGGTGCTCCCACATCTCGGTGTGCATCGCGGGGGCCATCACGACCGGGCAGCGTGCGGTGAGGAGCGTCGAGGTGAGGAGGTCGTCGGCCCGGCCGGTCGCCGCCCGGGCGAGCAGGTCGGCCGTCGCGGGAGCGACGACGACGAGGTCGGCGCCCTGGCCGAGCGCCACGTGCGGGACGTGCGCGACGTCCTCGAAGACCTCGTCCGTGACGGGCTCGCCGGACAGCGCCTCGAACGTCGGCGCGCCGACGAAGCGCAGGGCGGACGCGGTCGGGACGACCCGGACCGCGTGCCCCTCCTCGCGCAGCAGCCGCAGCAGCAGCACGGCCTTGTACGCGGCGATGCCGCCGCTGACGCCGAGCAGGATCCTCATCGCGCGCTACCTCGTCGCCGCAGGGTGACGCCGGTCGCCGACCGGCGTCAGGCCGTCAGAAGGTGATCTCGTCGCCGGGCTCGACGACCGGCTCCGCGGCGGCCGCGGGCTTCTCCTCGACCGGCGTCGAGGTGAGCAGGCCCTCGTTGATCTCGCGCATGGCGATGGAGAGCGGCTTCTCCTGGTTGCGGGTCTCGACCAGCGGGCCCACGTTCTCCAGCAGGCCCTCGTTGAGCTGCGAGTAGTAGGCGTTGATCTGACGGGCGCGCTGGGACGCGTACAGCACGAGGCCGTACTTCGAGTCGGTGCGCTCGAGCAGCTCGTCGATGGGCGGGTCGGTGATGCCGATGGGCTGGGCCACGGTTCCGGCCATGGGTCACACTCCAGACAAACGTTGAGACAAAGTTCGGTGACGGGTTCGCTGACAGCCGCGGTGACGAGACGTCAGGGGGTCAGCGGTCCATCCTACCCGCGCTCGGGCCCGGACCCCCCAAGCCCGGCGTCCTCCAGCGCGACCCGGGGTGCGGCGGACGTCACGCCCATGACCCGCGCGAGCCGGTCCGTGGCGTGGGTGACGTCGTCGTTGACGATCGTCACGTCGAACTCGGCCTCGGCGGCGAGCTCCGTCCGCGCCGTGCGCAGGCGCCGCTGGCGCTCCTCGGCGTCCTCCGTGCCACGGCCCACCAGACGCCGCACCAGCTCGTCGAAGCTCGGCGGGGCGAGGAAGACGAACTGCGCGGCGAGGCCCATCGCCGTGACGGCCTCCCGTACCTGCCGCGCCCCCTGCAGGTCGATCTCCAGCAGGGTGGGCACGCCGGCGGCGAGGTGCTCCTCGACCGGGCCGCGGGGCGTGCCGTACCGGTGCCGGCCGTGCACCACCGCCCACTCGAGCATCTGCCCCTCGGCGACCATCCGGTCGAAATCCTCGGGCGACACGAACAGGTAGTGCACGCCGTGCACCTCACCGGGGCGCGGCGGCCGCGTCGTCGCCGACACGGACAGCCACACCTGCGGGTAGCGCGCGCGGACGTCGGCCGAGACCGTGCCCTTGCCGACGGCCGTCGGACCGGCGAGCACGGTCAGGCGGGCCGGCGTCGCTCCCGCGGGCACGGCGACAGGTGTGCTGTCGGGTGCGGTGACGAGGGAGTCCTGCGATGCCGGACGGCCGGCGGGTGGTGCGGAAATGTCAGCCAAACCTCTCGATGAGCGCCGAAGCCTGGTGCGGCCCGAGGCCGCGGACCCGGCGGGTCTCGGCGATCCCGATCTCCTCCATGATCGCCCGGGCCTTCACCTTACCGACCCCGGGGAGCGACTCGAGCAGCGAGACCACCTTGAGCTTGCCCACGACGTCGTCCTTCTGCCCCTGCTCGATCACGTCCTTGAGGGAGCCCTGGGAGTACTTCAACCGGTTCTTGATCTCCGCGCGGACGCGCCGAGCCTCGGCCGCCTTCTCGAGGGCCGCAGCACGCTGTTCCGGGGTGAGAGGGGGGAGAGCCACGCAAGTCACCTACTCTGTCGGTCCGCCTGTTGAGGGAACTGCTCCCTCGAAAGTAGCCACGACCTGCGAAGGCGGCAATCCGTAGCGCAGGACGGATCGCCGCGCGACCGGGAGGAAAGCGGCATTCGGGTCACGACATCGTCGCAGGTCGCGCGCCTGCCCGGAAAAGACTCCTGCTGCCCGTGCGCCGCGGCCTACGGTCGGGTCATGCGGACCGACCCCCACGCGACCCCGGACGCCGCCGACGACGGGTGGTTCCCCGAGAGCGTCGCCGCCTCCTACGACGCCTCGTCCGACGACGAGTTCGACCCGGCGGTCGTCGAGCGCACGGTCGACGTGCTCGCCGACCTGGCGGGCGACGGCGCCGCCCTCGAGCTCGCGGTCGGCACCGGCCGCCTCGCCGCGCCGCTCGCCCTGCGCGGCGTGCCCGTGCACGGCATCGAGCTGTCCCGGGCGATGGCGGCGCGCGTCGCGGACAAGCCGGGCGGCGACCGCGTCGAGGTGACGATCGGTGACATGACGAGCGCCCGCGTGCCCGGCGAGTTCGCCGTCGCGTACCTCGTCTTCAACACCATCGGGAACGTCACGACGCAGGACGGCCAGGTTGACTGCTTCCGCACCGCCGCGGCCCACCTGCGCCCCGGCGGGTACTTCGTCGTCGAGGTCGGGGTGCCGCCCCTGCGACGCATGCCGCCCGGGCAGGACACCGTGCCGTTCACCGTCGCGCCCGACGCGGCGGGCGGCGGGTACGTGGGCTTCGACCGGCTCGACGTGGTCACCCAGCGGTTCACGTCGAACCACGTGACCGTCGGGCCCGACGGCTCCGGCCGGTTCCGGTGGTTGCCGTTCCGGTACGTGTGGCCGGCCGAGCTGGACCTCATGGCGCGCCTCGCGGGGATGCGCCTGGTGCACCGCTGGGAGGGCTGGGACCGCACGCCGTTCACCGCCGACAGCGAGCGGCACGTGTCCGTGTGGCAGCTCGGCGCGGTCTGACCCGCCCGGGAACGACGAAGGGCCCGCCCCCGTCGGGGGCAGGCCCTTCGAGCGGACGGGCGGTGTCAGGGGCGCAGCGCCGCCCGGGCGTCCGCGACGGCCGACGCCGCGGCGGCGCGCAGCCCGTCGGCGTCGGGCCCCGCGGCGAGGACGCCCCGGGACGACGACGCGAGCACCTGGCGGCGGGCGTCCCCGAAGGCCGAGGCGAGCTCCCGCTCCCCCGCTCCCTGCGCGCCCACGCCGGGCGCCAGCAGCGGACCGTGCACGGCCACGAGGTCCGTCCCGGTCTCCCGGGCGGCGTCACCGACGGTGGCGCCCACGACGAGGCCGACCGAGCCCATCGGCAGCCCCTCGGCGACGGCGCCGGCGTTCAGCACGGCCGCCTGGGCGGCGACCGACGCCGCGACGCTCACGCCGTCGGGCCCGACGGCGTGCTGCACCTCGTGCCCCTCCTTGTTGGAGGTGAGGCACAGCACGAAGATCCCGCGCCCGGTGCGGGCGGCCAGCTCGGCCGCCGGCGCCAGCGAGCCGAAGCCCAGGTACGGCGACACCGTCACCGCGTCGCCCGCGAGCGGGGAGCCGTCGTCCAGGAACGCGTCGGCGTACGCGCCCATCGTCGAGCCGATGTCGCCGCGCTTGGCGTCGACGACCGTCAGCGTGCCGACGGCCCGCGACGCGGCGATCACGTCCTCCAGCGCGGCGACGCCGGCCGAGCCGTGCCGCTCGAAGAACGCGGCCTGCGGCTTGAAGGCCGCCACGCGCCCGCCGAGCGCGTCCACCACGCGCAGCCCGAACTCGCGCACCCCGGCGGCGTCGTCGCCCAGCCCCCACGCCGCCAGCAGCGACGCGTGCGGGTCGATGCCCACGCACAGCGGCCCGTGGGCGTCCATCGCCGCGGCGAGCCGCGTGCCGAACGGCACCGGCGCGGCGCTCATGCCGACACCGCCGCCGTCGTCCCGACCCCGAGCCGCTCGTGCGTCGCGGCCGTGTGCTCCTGCAGGCTCGCGACGTCGAACGGGCCGCCGCGGACCGCCTCGATGCCCTGCACCGCCGCGGCGAGCTGGTCGACGGTGGTGATCATCGGCTTGTCGGCCGCCGTCGTCGCCGCGCGGATCTCGTAGCCGTCGGCGCGCGCGCCCTGGCCGGACGGCGAGTTCACCACGAGGTCGACCTCGCCGTCGGTGATGAGGTCCACGATCGTGGGCTCGCCGTCGGCGCCGCGGCCCTGGGAGAACTTGCGCACCACCGTGCTGCCGATGCCGTTGCGGCGCAGCACCTGCGCCGTGCCGGACGTGGCGAGCACCTCGAAGCCCAGCTCCGCGAGGCGCTTCACCGGGAAGACGATCGAGCGCTTGTCCCGGTCCGCGACGGAGACGAACACCCGGCCCGCGGTGGGCAGCCCGCCGAACGCGGCGGCCTGCGACTTCGCGAAGGCGTGCGGGAAGTCCTTGTCGAAGCCCATGACCTCGCCGGTGGAGCGCATCTCCGGACCGAGCACCGTGTCGACGACCTGGCCCTCGGCGGTGCGGAACCGCTTGAACGGCAGCACGGCCTCCTTGACGGCCATCGGTGCCCCGAGGTCGAGCGTCCCGCCGTCGCCCTCGGCAGGCAGGACGCCCGCCGCGCGCAGCTCGGCGATCGACTCGCCGACCATGACCCGGGCCGCCGCCTTGGACAGCGAAGTCCCCGTCGCCTTGGACACGAACGGGACGGTGCGCGACGCGCGCGGGTTGGCCTCGAGCACGTACAGGACGTCCGAGACGAGCGCGTACTGCACGTTGAGCAGGCCGCGCACGCCGACGCCCTTCGCGATCGCCTCGGTCGAGCGGCGGATGCGCTCGATCTCGGCCGTCGAGAGGGACACGGGGGGCAGCACGCAGGCCGAGTCGCCCGAGTGGATGCCGGCCTCCTCGATGTGCTCCATGACGCCGCCGAGGAACATCTCCTCGCCGTCGTACAGGGCGTCGACGTCGATCTCCATCGCGTCGTCGAGGAAGCGGTCGATGAGCAGCGGCGCCGGCAGCAGGCCGCCCGCCGTGCGCTCGTCCGCGGCCGCCGCCTCGAGAGCCCGCTCCACGTACTCGGTGAGCTGCTCGGCGGAGTAGACGATCTCCATGCCGCGACCGCCCAGCACGTACGACGGGCGCACCAGGACGGGGTAGCCGATGGTCTCGGCGACCTCGCGCGCCTGGCCCAGCGAGCGGGCGGTACCGAACGCGGGGGCCGGAAGGCCGGCGTCGAGCAGGACCTGGCCGAAGATGCCGCGGTCCTCGGCGGCGTCGATGGCCTCGGGCGACGTGCCGAGGATCGGCACGCCGGCGTCCGCGAGGCGCTGCGCGAGGGCGAGCGGCGTCTGCCCGCCGAGCTGCACGATGACGCCCTTGACGGGGCCCGCGGCGAGCTCGGCCTCGTAGACCTCGAGCACGTCCTCGAACGTCAGCGGCTCGAAGTAGAGACGGTCCGAGGTGTCGTAGTCCGTCGAGACGGTCTCCGGGTTGCAGTTGACCATGACCGTCTCGTAGCGCTCGGAGAGGGTCAGGGCGGCGTGCACGCACGAGTAGTCGAACTCGATGCCCTGGCCGATCCGGTTCGGGCCCGACCCGAGGATGATCACGGCCTCGCGCTCGCGGGGCGCCACCTCGGTCTCCTCGTCGTAGGACGAGTAGTGGTACGGCGTGCGTGCCGCGAACTCGGCGGCGCAGGTGTCGACCGTCTTGTAGACGGGGCGGACGCCGAGCGCCCGTCGGACCTCGCGGACGGTGGCCTCCCCCGCCGGGCCCATGCCGCGCAGGCGCGCGACCTGCACGTCGGACAGGCCGTGCCGCTTGGCGCGGCGCAGCACGTCCTCGGTGAGGGTCGGGCCGGCGGCCACATCCGCGGCGACCTCGTTCATGAGCAGGATCTGGTCGAGGAACCAGGGGTCGATCTTCGTCGCGTCGAAGACCGCCTCGAGCGTCGTGTGCCCGGCGACGACCGCACGCAGCGCCTGCTGCACGCCGACCATGCGGTGCTCCGTGGGGCGCACGATCTCGGCGAGCAGCTGGTCCAGCTCCGCACCGGACGGCGCGGCGCCGTCCCAGTGGAACGCGACGCCGCCCTTGTCGATCGAGCGCAGGGCCTTGCCGAGGGCCTCGGTGAAGTTGCGGCCCAGCGCCATGGCCTCGCCGACCGACTTCATGGTCGTGGTGAGCGTCGGGTCCGCGGCCGGGAACTTCTCGAAGGCGAAGCGGGGCACCTTGACGACGACGTAGTCGAGCGTGGGCTCGAAGCTCGCCGGCGTGACGCGCGTGATGTCGTTCGGGATCTCGTCGAGCGTGTAGCCCACGGCGAGCTTGGCCGCGATCTTCGCGATCGGGAAGCCCGTCGCCTTCGACGCGAGGGCCGAGGAGCGCGACACGCGCGGGTTCATCTCGATGACGATGATGCGCCCGGTGTCCGGGTCGACGGCGAACTGGATGTTGCAGCCGCCCGTGTCGACGCCGACCTCGCGGATGACGGCGATGCCGATGTCGCGCAGCTTCTGGTACTCGCGGTCGGTGAGCGTCATCGCGGGCGCCACCGTGACGGAGTCGCCGGTGTGCACGCCGACCGGGTCGACGTTCTCGATCGAGCAGACGACCACGACGTTGTCGTCCTTGTCCCGCATGAGCTCGAGCTCGTACTCCTTCCAGCCGAGGATGGACTCCTCCAGGAGCACCTCGGTGGTCGGCGAGTAGTGCAGGCCCTGCCCGACGATGCGGCGCAGCTCGCGCTCGTCGTACGCGAAGCCGGAGCCGAGGCCGCCCATGGTGAACGACGGGCGCACGACCATCGGGTAGCCGAGGTCCGCGGAGGCCGCGACCGCCTCGTCCACGGTGTGCACGATGACGGAGCGGGCGGACTCGCCGCCGCACTTGGCGACGACGTCCTTGAACTGCTGGCGGTCCTCGCCCTTCTGGATGGCGGGGATGTTCGCGCCGATCAGCTCGACGTCGTACTGCTCCAGGACACCGGCCTCGTCGAGCGCGATGGCCGCGTTGAGCGCCGTCTGGCCGCCCAGGGTGGGCAGCAGGGCGTCGGGACGCTCCTTGGCGATGATCGTGGTGAGGACCTCGGTGGTGATCGGCTCGACGTACGTGGCGTCGGCGAACTCCGGGTCGGTCATGATCGTGGCCGGGTTCGAGTTCACGAGGATGACCCGCAGGCCCTCCTCCCGGAGCACGCGGCAGGCCTGCGTGCCGGAGTAGTCGAACTCGCAGGCCTGGCCGATGACGATCGGGCCGGAGCCGATGACCAGGACGGAGGAGAGGTCGGAACGGCGGGGCATCAGTTCTCCTTCAGCGCGGCCAGCGTGGCGGCGGGGACGGTCACGGGCTCGCGGCTCGTCATGAGCTCGACGAAGCGGTCGAAGAGGTAGGCGCTGTCGTGCGGGCCGGCGGCGGCCTCGGGGTGGTACTGCACGGAGAAGGCCGGCACGTCGAGCGCGGTCAGCCCCTCGACCACCTGGTCGTTGAGGCCGACGTGGGACACGATGACGCGCCCGTAGGCGCGGCCGTCGGTGCGCTCGGCGTCGTGCGGCGCCCTCGACACCGCGTCGAGGGGCGCGTCGACGGCGAACCCGTGGTTGTGCGCGGTGACCTCGACCTTGCCGGTGGTGCGGTCCATGACGGGCTGGTTGATGCCGCGGTGGCCGTACCCGAGCTTGTAGGTGCCGTAGCCGAGCGCGCGGCCCAGCAGCTGGTTGCCGAAGCAGATGCCGAAGAACGGGATGCCGCGGTCCAGCACCCCGCGCAGGAGCTCGATCTCGTGCGTGGCCGACGACGGGTCGCCGGGTCCGTTCGAGAAGAACACGCCCGTGGGCGAGCCGTCGGTCGGCAGCAGGGCCTCGATGTCGGCGATCGTGGCCGACTGGGGCACGACGTGCACGCGCACGCCCCGCTGCGCGAGACGCGCGGGGGTCATGGCCTTGATGCCGAGGTCGACGGCGACGACGGTCGCGAGCGGGGCCTGCCCGGCGAACTCGCCCGACGGCTCGACGACGTACGCCTCGTCGGTCGTGACCTCCGGGGACAGGTTGGCGCCCGCCATCTGCGGGGAGGCCTGCACCTCGGCGACCAGCTCGGGCAGCGACCGCTCCACGAACGTGCCGGGGGCGACCTCGCGCACCAGCGCGTCGCCGGAGAAGATCCCGGCGCGCATGACGCCCAGCTCGCGCAGGTGGCGCGTGAGCTTGCGGGTGTCGACGTCGCTGATGCCCACGACCCCCTGGGCGGCGAGCTCCTCCTCGAGGGAGCGGTCCGCGCGCCAGGAGGACACGCGGCGCGCGGGGTCGCGCAGCACGTAGCCGGCGACCCAGATCTTGCCGGACTCCGGGTCCTCGTCGTTGATGCCGGTGTTCCCGACGTGCGGGGCCGTCATCACGACGATCTGCCGGTGGTACGAGGGGTCGGTGAGGGTCTCCTGGTAGCCGGTCATGCCGGTGGAGAACACGATCTCGCCGAAGGTCGCGCCGCGGGCCCCGTAGGCGCGGCCGCGGGCGACCGTGCCGTCCTCGAGGACGAGGAGTGCCGCGTGCGGCGCGGGCGCGGTGCCCGGCCCGGAGCTGGGTACCGGGCTCGGTGCCGGGCTCGATACAGGGCTGGTCAGGGAGCTGGAGGTCACTGCTCGTCCTTCGGTGCGGGGGCGGAGGTCATGAGGTGGCGCACGGCGTCGACCAGGCGGGAGCGGTCGGGCGCGAGGCGGGTGCGCAGGCCGGTGTCGAGGGCGACGGCGGGCACGCCGTCCGTCTCCGGGTCCTCCCAGGTGACGACGACCAGGCCGTCGGCGCCGACGTACTTGCCGGCCATGCCGGGGGCGAGGCCGACGCCGCGCAGGGCGGCCACGGGGGCGAACACGTCCGGGGCGCCGTCGCGCTCGACGAGCACGCCGGCGTCGTGCACGGACACGTGGGCGGTGGAGCGGTCGCCGAGGTGGTGCGCGCCGACGCGGGCCAGCCAGTCCCCCGCGAGCGTCGAGGAGACGTAGGTGGCGTCGAGGGGGCCCAGACGCAGGGCGCCGAGGTCCTCGGGCACGGCGGGGGGCACGGGGACGGTGCCGCGGGTGCGGGCGGCGAGCCGGCGCCGGCCCGTGAGGATCACGAGCAGGAGCAGGACGCCGATCACGACCCAGATCCCGACGGCCACGGGCATGGGGAGGTTCATCGTGCGCCCCCGAGCCCGACGGCCGGCGCGGCGACCGGGGCGCCGTCCAGCACCGTGGCGCGCCCGCGCAGGAACGTCGCCACGACGCGGCCGGGCAGCTCCCGCCCGGCGAAGGGCGTGTTGCCGCTCGCGGTGGCCTGCGCGGCCCCGTCGACCGTCCGGGCGGCGGCCGGGTCGACCAGCGTGAGGTTGGCGGGCTCGCCCACCGCGACCGGACGGCCGTGATCGGTGACCCGGCCGATCCGGGCGGGGTTGGTCGACAGGACGCGCGCGACGTCGGCCCAGGTGAGGCGGCCGGTGTCGACCATGGTCTGCTGCACGACCGACAGGGCGGTCTCCAGCCCGGTCATGCCGAACGCGGCGGCGCCCCACTCGCAGTCCTTGTCCTCGCGGGTGTGCGGGGCGTGGTCGGTGGCGACGATGTCGATGGTGCCGTCGGCGAGGCCGGCGCGCACCGCCTCGACGTCCTCGGCCGTGCGCAGCGGGGGGTTCACCTTGTACGTGGGGTCGTACGTGCGGGCGAGCTCGTCCGTGAGGATCAGGTGGTGCGGGGTCACCTCGGCGGTGACGTCGATGCCGCGGCCCTTGGCCCACCGGACGATCTCGACGGACCCGGCGGTGGACAGGTGGCACACGTGCAGCCGTGAGCCGACGTGCTCGGCGAGGAGCACGTCGCGGGCGATGATCGCCTCCTCGGCGACCGCGGGCCACCCCGCCAGCCCGATCTCGGCGGACACGACGCCCTCGTTCATCTGGGCGCCCTCGGTGAGGCGAGGCTCCTGCGCGTGCTGCGCGACGACGCCGTCGAACGCCTTGACGTACTCCAGCGCGCGACGCATGAGGATCGGGTCGTGCACGCACTTGCCGTCGTCGGAGAAGACCCGCACGCGGGCGGCGGAGTCGGCCATCGCGCCGAGCTCGGCGAGGCGCTCGCCGCCGAGGCCCACGGTGACGGCACCGACCGGGTGCACGTCGACCCAGCCGGCCTCCTGGCCCAGGCGCCACACCTGCTCGACGACGCCGGCGGTGTCGGCGACCGGCGAGGTGTTCGCCATGGCGTGCACCGCGGTGAAGCCGCCGGCCGCCGCGGCACGGGTGCCGGACGCGACCGTCTCGGCGTCCTCGCGGCCCGGCTCGCGCAGGTGCGTGTGCAGGTCGACCAGGCCGGGCAGCAGGACGTGTCCGTCGGCGGCGACCTCCACGACGTCGTCGCCGGCGGGGACGTCGGCGGCGCCGGGGGCCGTCACCTGGGTGATCACGCCGCCGGAGAGGACGACGTCGGCGGGCTCGCCGCCGAGGGGACGGGCCCCGCGCAGCACATAGGTCGTGGTCACAGGGCGGTCCCTTCGGTGGTGCTCGAGACAGGGGCAGGCAGAGATGTGGGCACAGGAGCGGGCACGGAGGCGGACGAGGAGGTGCCGGACAGCAGCAGGTAGAGCGCGGCCATGCGCACCGCGACGCCGTTGGCGACCTGCTCGACGATGACGGCGCGCTCGGAGTCGGCCGCCTCGGCGGAGATCTCCAGGCCGCGGTTCATCGGGCCCGGGTGCATGACGATCGAGTGCGCGGGCAGCAGCGCCAGGCGGCGGCCGTCGAGGCCGAAGTAGCGGGTGTACTCCAGCGGGCTCGGGAAGAACGCGCCCGCGCCCCCGGACATCCGCTCGCGCTGCACGCGGAGCATCATCACGGCGTCCGGCTGCCAGTCGGCGAGCGTGGCGTCCAGGTCGTAGGACGTCCGGCAGGGCCACGACTCGACCCCGACCGGCAGCAGCGTGGGCGGCGAGACGAGCGTCACCTCGGCGCCGAGCGTGCGCAGCAGCCACACGTTGGCGCGGGCGACGCGCGAGTGCAGGACGTCGCCCACGATCGCGACCTTGACGCCCGCGAGGTCGGCGCCGACGCCGTCGTCCCCGCCGCGGCGCAGGCCGCCGCCGTGGCCGCCGAGGTGGCGGCGGATCGTGTAGGCGTCGAGCAGCGCCTGCGTGGGGTGCATGTGCGTGCCGTCGCCGGCGTTGAGCACGGCCGCGTCGAGCCAGCCGGCGTGCGCGAGCTGGTACGGGGCTCCCGAGGCCCAGTGCCGCACCACCACGGCGTCGGCGCCCATGGCGTGCAGCGTGAGCGCGGTGTCCTTGAGGGACTCGCCCTTGGAGACGCTCGACCCCTTGGCCGAGAAGTTGATGACGTCCGCGGACAGCCGCTTGGCGGCCGTCTCGAACGAGATGCGGGTACGCGTGGAGTCCTCGAAGAACAGGTTCACCACGGTGCGACCGCGCAGCGTCGGCAGCTTCTTGATCTCGCGGGACTGCGTCGCGGCCATCTGCGCGGCGGTGTCGAGGAGCTCGATCGCCTCGTCCTTGGCCAGGTCCGCGGTGGAGAGCAGGTGCCTCATCGCTCGCCCCCCTCGCCCGGGGTCGCGGCGCCGGGCTCGCGGCCGCTGATCACCACGGCGTCCGAGCCGTCCACCTCCGCGAGCAGCACGCGCACCCGCTCCGTCTGGGCGGTGGGGAGGTTCTTGCCCACGAAGTCGGGGCGGATCGGCAGCTCGCGGTGACCGCGGTCCACCAGGCACGCGAGGCGCACCGCCTGCGGTCGGCCGAGGTCGCCGATGGCGTCGAGCGCGGCACGGATCGTGCGGCCGGAGAAGAGGACGTCGTCGACCAGGACGACCGTCTTGCCCTCGATCCCCGCCGCGGGCAGCCGCGTGACGCCGACCGCACGGGTGGGCTGGCGGCGCAGGTCGTCGCGGTACATCGTGACGTCCAGCTCGCCGAGGTCGCGCTCCGGGTCGAAGGCGGGGTCGATGCTCGCGAGCCGCTGCGCGAGGCGGGCGGCCAGGGTGACCCCGCGGGTCGGGATACCGAGCAGGACGACGTCCTGGGCTCCCTTGGCGCGCTCGACGATCTCGTGCGCGATACGGGTGAGGGCGCGGGCGACGTCGCTCGCGCCGAGCACGACGGTCCCCTCGGGGACGTCGGGCTGATCGGGTGTTCCGGGCATGCCGGTGCCAGCAGTCACTGGCGACCTCCTTCTCCGCCTCACGGGACGGTGTTAAAGGGTGTCGGTTCTCGTGCCCCTCGAGGCGAGCTCCCAGGGCGTCGTTCTGACGGCCTCCACCTTATCCCGTCGCCTCCGTGCGCCCACCGGGCGTGCCCACGATGCGGGCGCGGCGTGCGTCACACAGCCCAGGACGAGAGTCCCCGAACGACGGACAGGCGGTGGCGCACGCATCCGGGCCCGGATGCGGGG
>NZ_JBHTVC010000085.1:0-14730 GCF_042793275.1 Isoptericola sp. NPDC056578 | reverse complement strand
GGATCCCACCCCCCGCTATCCGCTTACGCCCCCCGGCGTTAGGGGGGGCCCCGAGGCCCGGGGGCCCGCCCCCTTTCTGTGGGGGGTCGCCTTCTGCGTCTCGCGCGGAGCTTCTCTATCGCGGCGCCTGGCCGTCGCGCAGCTCCAGCTCCAGCACCACCTGGGTGCCGCCGCCCTCGCGCGCCTCCCAGTCGATGGTGCCGCCCAGCTCGTTCGTCACGAGCGTCTGCACGATCTGCGACCCCAGGCCGCTGCGCGACGCGCGGCCGAGGCTCGCGATGCCCTCCGGCATCCCCACGCCGTCGTCGGCGACGACCACGCGCATCGAGGCCCCGTCGCGCTGCACGTCGATCTCGACGTTGCCCGACTCCCGGCCGGGGAAGCCGTGCTCGACGGCGTTGGTGACGAGCTCGGTGAGCACGAGCGCGAGCGGGGTCGCGTCCTGGGCGGGCACCATCCCGAACGACCCGGACTGGCGGGTGCGCACCTGCGTGCGCGTCGAGGCGACGTCGGCGGCGAGCCGCAGCGCGCGGCTCAGCATGCCGTCGAGCTCCACGTTCTCGTCGAGGGTCTGCGACAGGGACTCGTGCACCATCGAGATGGTCGCGACCCGGCGCATCGCCTCCTCCAGCGCGGCCCGTGCCTCGGGCACGTCCATCCGGCGGGCCTGCAGCCGCAGCAGCGCGGCCACGGTGGCGAGGTTGTTCTTCACGCGGTGATGGATCTCGCGGATGGTCGCGTCCTTGGTCATGAGCTCGCGCTCACGACGGCGCAGCTCGGACACGTCGCGGCACAGCAGGACCGCGCCGATGCGCTGCCCGTGGTCCGTGAGCGGCAGGGCGCGCAGGGACAGCGCCACGCCCTTGGCCTCGATATCGGTGCGCCACGGCGCGCGGCCCATGACGACCAGCGGCAGCGACTCGTCCACCGTGTCCTGGTACTGCACGATGTCGGCGGTCACCTCGACCAGCGACTGCCCGACGAGCGGCCCGATGACCCCGAGCCGGTGGAAGCAGGACAGCGCGTTCGGGCTGGCGTAGAGCACCTCGCCCTCGGAGTTGAGGCGGATCAGCCCGTCGCCGACGCGCGGTGCGCCGCGGCGGGGCCCGGTGGCGGCGTTGGTCGCGGGGTACTCGCCGCGCGCGATCATCGCGAGGATGTCGTCGGCCGACTCCACGTAGTTGAGCTCGAGCCGGCTGGGCGTGCGGCCGGACCCCAGGTTGGTCTGCCGCGCGACGACCGCGATCGGCCGCCCGTCGTGCACCACCGGCACCGCCTCCTCGCGGACGGCGTAGGCGCCGAACCAGCGCGGCTCGCGGGAGCGCTGCGCGCGCACCTCCGTCATGGCGGCCGCGAGCTGCGGACGCTGCCCGTCGGGCGCGAACGACCCGACGATGTCGTCGTAGTGCACGGTCGCCCCGGTGGACGGGCGGCACTGGGCGAGCGCGACGAAGCCGCCGTCGGACGTGGGGAGCCACAGCACCAGGTCGGCGAAGGCGAGGTCGGACACGAGCTGCCAGTCGCCCACGAGGAGGTGCAGCCACTCGGCGTCTTCCTCGGAGAGGTCGGCGTTCTGGGCGATGAGGTCACTCATGGCGGACACGCCCACCAGCCTACGGGCGCTCTCCCCCCGCCCCCGCCTCGGTAGGGTGACCTCGTGCACCTGACCGTGGAGCTGACCTACGCGGCGGACGCGGACGCCGTCGTCGCGATGCTCGCCGACGAGGCGTTCATCCGCTGGCGGGCGCTGCGCGGCCCCGGCGGCCGCGTCGAGCAGGCGGACGTGACCGGCAGCCCGGCCGACGGCTTCACCATCGCGGTGCGGCGCACCCTGCCCACGGACCTCATCCCCGCGCAGGTGCGACCGTTCGTCGGCGACCACCTGGAGGTGCGCCAGGCGGAGGTGTGGGAGGCCCCCTCCGGCGGTCTGCGCACCGGGACCATCGCCGTCGAGATCGCCGGGGCACCCGTGCGGGTGATCGGGACGGTGCGCCTCGAGTCGACGGCGGACGGCGGCACGCGCCAGGTGTACGACGGCGAGGTCCGCGCGACGGTTCCCCTGTTCGGCGCCGCGGTGGCCGAGGCTGCCGCCCGGGCGGTCCGCTCGACCCTCGAGGCCGAGGGCGCGGCCGGCCAGGAGTGGCTCGCGGCGTCGACCGGACCGGGTGAAGACGGGTAACGATCCGGACACGCGCTCGGCGCGCAGGCCCCTGACCTGCACAGACGCCGCGCGCTCCGTCACAGAACGGCATCGACGCCCTCAGCGGGCTTGACTTTCGTCACCACCGACGGCCAGCATCATCACCTGGCCGTGGGAGCGCTACCACCATGGAGGTGGGAGCGCTACCAAACCTCCGTCTTTGCCCGACCCAGACAAGGGAGTCACCGTGCTCAGCAGCACCCGACCCACCCGCCGAACCCGTCGCGTCGTCGCGGCGACCGCCGGCGTCGCGACCCTCGCCCTCGCCCTGACCGCCTGCGGCGGCTCGGACGACGGCGACGACGCGGCCTCCGGTGACGAGAAGATCACCCTGACCGTCGCCACCTTCAACCAGTTCGGGTACACCGACGAGCTCCTCGCCTCGTACACCGAGGACCACCCGAACGTCACGGTCAAGCAGGTCACCGCCGCGACGTCCGAGGACGCGCGCAACAACCTCACGACCAAGCTCGCCGCCGGCGGCGAGGGCCTCGCCGACATCGAGGGCATCGAGGTCGACTGGCTGCCCGAGCTGATGCAGTTCCCCGACCTGTTCGAGGACCTGGGCGACCCGGCCCTCGACGGCCGGTGGGTGGACTGGAAGGTCCAGCAGGCCACGACGCCCGACGGCAAGCTCATCGGCTACGGCACGGACATCGGCCCCGAGGCCATCTGCTACCGCGCCGACCTCTTCGAGAAGGCCGGCCTGCCGACCGACCGCGAGGAGGTCGCCGACCTTCTCGGTGGCGCGGACGCCACGTGGGAGGACTACTTCGAGGCCGGCAAGAAGTTCGTCGCCAAGTCGGACTCGGCCTGGTTCGACGGCGCGGTGCCGACGTACCAGGGCATGGTGAACCAGCTCGAGGGCGCCTACGAGGACCCGGCGACGGGTGACCCCAAGGACCTCAAGACCAACCAGGAGATCAAGGACCTGTACGACCAGGTCCTGACCGCGTCCGTGGACGACGACCTGTCCGCGGGCCTCGAGCAGTGGGGCGACGACTGGGTCGCCGGCTTCCAGAACAACGCCTGGGCCACCATGCTCTGCCCGCCGTGGATGACCGCGTCGATCGAGCAGAACGCCGGCGGCGTCGAGGGCTGGGACGTCGCGGACGTCTTCCCGGGCGGCGGCGGCAACTGGGGCGGCTCGTTCCTCACCGTCCCCTCCTCCGGCGACAACGCCGCGGCGGCCAAGGAGCTCGCTGCCTGGCTGACCTCGCCCGAGGTCCAGACCCAGGCGTACGAGAACGCCAACACGTTCCCGTCGCAGCTCGACGCCCAGGCGTCCGACGCCGTGCAGGACTCGACGAACGACTTCTTCAACGACGCCCCGGTCGGCCCGATCTTCTCGGCCCGCGCCCAGGCGATCGAGGGTGCCCCGTTCAAGGGCAAGAACTACTTCGCGATCCACACGGCCGTGCAGAACGCGCTCAACCGCGTGGACCTCAACGGTGACGACGCGGAGAAGAGCTGGCAGGGCGCCCTCGACGAGTACGCCTCGCTCGGGCTCTGACCCCCTGACCAGTCCCTGACCCCCGCCGCACCGCCGGGCGGGCCCGCCGAGACACGCTCTCGGGGGGGCGGCCCGGCGGCCCGCGGCCCCGCGGGCCCCCGCAGCACCCCAAGGGCCGCCGCGCCCCCCCCCACCCCCCCCCCCCACGGCACCCGCCCCGGCGTCTGACCCCGCCGCTCCCCGCCCTGGGCGGGCCTGCCCGGCGGCCGGCGGACCGGCGAGCACAGGAAGCAGCAGATGGCCGTCCTCTCCCCCACCCAGCCCACGCACCGACGGGGTGCGACCGGGCCACGTCCTCCCCGACGCGTCGGTTTCACCCAGCGCCTCGGCCGCTGGGACGTGAAGGTCTCCCCGTACCTGTACATCTCGCCGTTCTTCCTGCTGTTCGCGCTCACCGGCCTGTTCCCGCTCGGGTACACGCTGTTCGTGTCGCTGTACGACTGGAACCTGCTCGGCGGCCAGGGCGAGTTCACGGGGCTGGAGAACTACGCCGCCGTCCTGGCGCAGCCCCTGTTCTGGAAGTCCCTGGTCAACACGTTCTCGATCTTCGTCTTCTCGAGCATCCCGCAGGTGATCCTCGCGATCACGATCGCGGCCCTGCTCGACCAGAACCTGCGCGCCGCCACCTTCTGGCGCATGGGCGTGCTGATCCCCTACGTCGTCGCGCCGGTCGCGGTCTCCATGATCTTCGGACGGCTGTTCGCCGACGACTACGGCCTCATCAACGAGCTGCTCGGGTTCGTCGGCGTCGACCCGATCGGCTGGCACACCGACCGCGTCGCCAGCCACGTCGCCATCGCCAGCATGGTGAACTTCCGCTGGACCGGCTACAACGCGCTCATCTTCCTCGCCGCCATGCAGGCCGTGCCCCGCGAGCTCTACGAGGCGGCCGTCATCGACGGCGCGGGCCGCGCGCGGCAGTTCTTCTCCATCACCGTGCCGCAGATCCGCGCCACGATCATCTTCGTCGTCATCACCTCGACCATCGGTGGCCTGCAGATCTTCGACGAGGTCCGCATGTTCGACCCGAAGGGCCTCGGCGGACCGGACCAGGACTGGATGACCACCGTCGTCTACCTGTACGACGTCGCGTGGGGCAACCAGAAGAACCTCGGCCGCGCGTCGGCGGTCGCGCTGCTGCTCTTCCTGCTGATCATCGTCATCGGCATGGTCAACTTCCTCATCACGCAGCGGATCGCGACCTCCGGCCCGAAGAAGGTGAAGGTGGGCCGCCGGCACACCCGTCGCCTCGCGGCGGACGCCCGGGTCGCGCAGGCGACCGGTGCGACCGGCCCCGCGGGCGGGGGCGCGAACCAGGGGCCCCCGCGACCGCCCACCTTCCCCCCGACCACCTCGACCACCGACCGGGAGGACCGCCGATGAGCTCCGTCGCCGTCACCGCCCAGACCGCCGGCCGGGGCGCCGCCCGCGCGGCCACCAAGCGCCGGAACCGCGGCTCGCGGGCCACCCGCAGCGCACAGCGCCGTCCCGGCTGGGTCACCTACGCCCTGCTCGGGGTCACGCTGCTGATCTCGATCTTCCCGCTGTACTTCACGCTGCTGCTCGGGTCGTCCGACCCGGTCACGATCGCGAAGAACGCGGTGCCGCAGTGGCTGCCCGACACGAGCCTGTTCCAGCAGTTCGCCACCGTGATCGAGTCCACCCGGATCAACTTCTGGAAGGCCCTCACCAACTCGGTGATCGTCTCCGTGCTCACCTCGCTGTCGGTGGTGCTGTTCTCCACGCTCGCCGGCTACTCGTTCGCCAAGCTGCGCTTCCGCGGTCGTGGCCCCCTGCTGGTCTTCGTCATCGCCACGATGGCCGTGCCCACCCAGCTCGGCGTCATCCCGATGTACATCCTCATGACGGACCTGGGCTGGATCGGCAAGCTGCAGGCCGTCATCGTGCCCGCCCTCGTCACCGCGTTCGGCGTCTTCTGGATGACGCAGTACCTGTCCGAGGCGCTGCCGTACGAGCTCATCGAGGCGGCCCGCGTGGACGGCGCGTCCATGATCCGCACGTTCTGGTCCGTGGCCCTGCCGGCCGCGCGACCCGCCGCCGCGATGCTCGGACTGTTCACGTTCGTCCAGCAGTGGACCAACTTCTTCTGGCCGTCCATCGTGCTGAACAGCGAGAACCCGACCCTCCCGTTGGTGGTGCAGTCGCTGCAGGCCAACTTCTTCGTCGACTACTCGCTCGTGATGGCCGGCATCTTCCTCGTGACGCTGCCGCTGCTGGTGATCTTCGCCTTCGTCGGCAAGCAGCTGGTCGCGGGCATCATGGCCGGCGCCGTCAAGGGCTGACCCGCCGGCGCCCCCGCCTGACGTCACGCCCACGCAGCCGCACCGTCGTGCGGCTGCGTGGGCCCACCACCGATGGAAAGATCCGAATTCATGACCCTCCCCACCCCCGGCGCGCGCCGGGCGGCCCCCGGCACGACCGTGCCGTTCACGCCCAGCACCCCCCTCACGAGCTCCCCGCACGCGACCGGGGCGGTCACGTTCCCCGACGGCTTCCTCTGGGGCACCGCCACGGCCGCCTTCCAGATCGAGGGCGCGTCCACGGAGGGCGGCCGCGAGGACTCGGTCTGGGACGCGTTCTGCCGCATCCCCGGCGCCGTGGTGAACGGCGACGACGGTTCCGTGGCCGACGACCACTACCACCGCTACCGCGAGGACGTGGCGCTCATGCGGCGCCTGAACCTCGACGCGTACCGGTTCTCGACGTCGTGGGCCCGGGTGGTCCCGGACGGCAAGACGGTCAACCAGGAGGGCCTGGACTTCTACTCGCGCCTCGTCGACGAGCTGCTCGCCGCCGACGTGCTGCCCTGGCTGACGCTGTACCACTGGGACCTGCCGCAGGCGCTGGAGGAGCTGGGCGGCTGGCCGAACCGGGACACCGCGGCCCGCTTCGTCGACTACGCCGTGACGATGCACGAAGCCCTGGGCGACCGGGTGAAGGTCTGGACGACGCTCAACGAGCCGTGGTGCTCCGCGTTCCTCGGCTACACCGCGGGCGCGCACGCCCCCGGTCGCAAGTCCCCGGCGGACGGCCTCGCCGCGGCCCACCACCTCATGCTCGCCCACGGCGGTGCCGTCCGGGCGCTGCGCGAGCGCGACCCGGAGGCCGTGCTCGGCCTCACGCTCAACTTCACCGTCTCCGACCCCGTCGACCCGACGGACCCGGCGGACGTCGACGTCGCGCGCCGCGACGACGGCATGTTCAACCGCTTCTTCCTCGACCCGATCCTGCGCGGCGCCTACCCGCAGGACCTGCTCGACGACGTCGCGCACCTCGGGTTCGCCGACGTCGTGCGCGAGGGCGACCTCGACGTGATCTCCACGTCGATCGACGTGCTCGGCGTGAACTACTACAACGGCGGCGCCGTCTCCGCCCGGCCCCAGGGCGCCGCGGGCGAGACGCCCGCGGGCACGGCCGACCCCGGCGGCGAGCGCGTCGACGCCGCGGTGTGGGAGACCCGCTCCCCCAACCCGGTGCCCGACGGCATCTACCACCACAGCCGCGGCCTGCCGCTCACCGACATGGGCTGGGAGGTGCAGCCGGAGGGCCTCACCCGTCTGCTGACGCGGCTGCAGCGCGACTACACCGGCCCCCGTGGCACCTCGATGTACGTCACCGAGAACGGCGCCGCGTACCCCGACGTCGTGCAGGCCGACGGCCGCGTCGACGACCCGGACCGCCTCGCGTTCGTCGACGTGCACCTGCGCGCCGTCCGCGACGCGATCGACGCCGGCGTCGACGTGCGCGGCTACTTCGCCTGGTCGCTGCTGGACAACTTCGAGTGGGCCCTCGGCTACTCCAAGCGCTTCGGCCTGGTGCACGTCGACTACGAGACGCAGGAGCGCACCGTGAAGTCCTCCGGACACTGGTACGGCGAGGTCGCCCGCACGGGCGTCGTGCCGGCACGCGACGGCGCGGACGCAGAGTAGTCTCCGGACGTGGTCATCGAGCATGCCAGCCCGACGCTGGACGACGTCGCCAGGGCCGCGGGGGTCTCGCGGTCCACGGCCTCGCGCGCCATCAACGGCGGTGACCGGGTGTCGCCCGAGGCGCAGACCGCCGTCGACGACGCCGTCGCCCGGCTCGGGTACGCCCCGAACCGGGCGGCCCGCTCGCTGGTCACCC
Organism: Isoptericola sp. NPDC056578; assembly: GCF_042793275.1. Lineage (NCBI taxonomy): Bacteria > Bacillati > Actinomycetota > Actinomycetes > Micrococcales > Promicromonosporaceae > Isoptericola > Isoptericola sp. NPDC056578. The sequence goes on along the minus strand of NZ_JBHTVC010000085.1, from coordinate 6,871 downwards.
GTCGCACCGACTCGATCGCCCTCGTGGTGCCCGAGCCCGACGCCCGCATCCTCACCGACCCGTTCCTCGCGGGCGTGCTGCGCGGCGTCAGCGAGGGGCTGACCGGCACGGAGCTGCAGCTCGTGCTGCTGCTCGCCCGGCCGGGCGAGCCGCCGGGCCACATCGCGCGCTACCTGCGGTCGGGGCACGTGGACGGCGTCATCGTGGCGTCGCACCACCGAGAGGACCAGCTCGAGTCCGAGCTGATGCGCTCGCACCTGCCGTCGGTGTTCGTGGGACGGCCGTTCGACACCGAGTCCCTGCACTTCGTCGACGTGGACAACGCCTCGGGCGGGCGCACCGCCACGCAGCGCCTCGTGGACCGCGGCTGCACCCGGGTCGCCACCATCACCGGCCCGCTCGACATGACCGCGGCCGTCGACCGTCACGACGCCTGGCAGCACACGCTCGAGGACGCCGGGCTGCCGGCCACCGCTGTCGAGAACGGCGACTTCACCGTGGCGGGCGGCGCGGCCGCGATGGAGCGGATCCTGGCACGGCACCCCGACGTCGACGGGGTGTTCGCCGCGTCGGACCTCATGGCCACGGGCGCGCTCCAGGTGCTGCGCGAGTCCGGCCGGCGGGTGCCCGACGACGTCGCCCTGGTGGGGTTCGACGCCCTCGGCGCCGAGCGGACGACGCCGCGACTGACGACCGTGCTGCAGCCCGTCGTCGAGATGGTCACGGCCGCGACCGCGACCCTGCTCGACGTCCTCGGCGGGGCCGACGTGCCCGCCGAGCCCCAGATCTTCGTGCCGCGCCTCGTCGAGGGCGAGTCGGCCTGACCGTCGCTACGGTCGTGCCCATGAGCGACGCGCCCGCGGCCCAGACCTTCACCACTACCCTGCTCGCGACCGGCGGCAACAACGTCGGGCTGCCCGTGCCGGACACCGTCGTCGCGGCGTTCGGGCGCGGCCGGCGGGTCCCGGTCGTCGTGACGGTCGACGGCGGCTACACCTACCGCACCACCGTGTCGTCGATGGGCGGGCGCTTCCTGGTCTCGTTCAACGCCGAGACCCGCGCGGCCACCGGCCGCGGCGCCGGCGACGAGGTCGAGGTGCGGCTCAAGGTCGACGACGTGCCCCGCACGGTCGAGGTGCCGCCCGCCCTGGCGTCCGCGCTCGCCGCCGACCCCGCGGCCACCGCCGCCTGGGGCAAGCTGTCGCCGAGCAGGCAGAAGGCGCACGCCCTCAGCGTGGACGGCGCCAGGACCGACGAGACCCGCGACCGCCGTGTCGCGAAGGTGCTGGAGTCGCTCGCCGGCTGAGAGGCCTCCCGCCCCGGCGCGTACGACGGCGGCCCGCCAGAGTGCTCTGACGGGCCGCCGTGGTGTGTGTCGGGCGCGAACGGTCAGTCGCGCCGCGGGGTGTCGTCGTCCACACCGATGGCCGTCTGCAGGGCCTCGCGGTAGTCGGCGGCGAGCTGCGACGGATTCTTGCCCAGCTGCGAGTTGCGGTAGCCGTACAGGAAGTAGATCGCGAAGCCGAGCGCGAGCCACACCAGGAACCGCAGCCACGTCTCGACGTCCAGCTGCAGCATGAGCCACAGGCACAGCACGCCCGAGACGATCGGCAGCACCGGCGACCACGGCACCTTGAAGTGGTCGGCCTTGACCTCCCCGCCGCCGGCCTTGAGCTGGCGACGACGCAGGATCGGGATGCCGAAGCTCACCAGCACGAAGGCCGACAGGGTGCCGATGTTCACCATGTTGCCGAGCACGTCGACGGAGAAGAAGCAGGTGACGACGACCAGGAGCACGGCGGTGCCGACCTGGATCGTCACGGGGGTGCCGCGCTTCTCCGACGTCTTCGACATGCCGCGGGGCAGCAGGCCGTCACGGCTCATCGCGAAGACGATGCGGGTGAGGCCGAGCATGAGCACCATGACCACGGTGGTGAGGCCGACGAGGATGCCCACCGTGATGACCTGGGTGGCCCAGGTGGGGGCGTTCTCCTGCAGCTGGAACGCGGTGATGATCGTCGCGGACGCGCCGCCGTCGGGGGTGGCGTCGCGCAGCTGCTGCGGGGTGGCCATGCCGGAGAGCGCGATCGACACGGCGATGTAGAGGCCGGTGCAGATGGCGAGGCCGCCGAGGATGCCGCGGGGGACGTTCCGCCGCGGGTTCTTGGTCTCCTCCGCCGCGGTGGCGACGACGTCGAAACCGATGAACGCGAAGAACACGGTGCCGGCACCCGCGAGGATGCCCATCACGCCGCCCACGGAGAGCTCGGCGCCGGCCATCCAGGAGAAGAGGGTCTGCGTCATCGTGGTGTTGTGCGTCGTGGACTCGCCGAACGACTCCGGGCTCGGCACGAACGGGCTGAGGTTGGACGCGCTGAAGAACGCGAAGCCGACCACGATGATGAGCAGCACGATCGCGACCTTGATGGCCGTGAGGACGCCGGTGACGCGCGTCGAGAGCTTGGTGCCGACGGCGAGCAGCGTCGCCAGCACGACGATGAGGATCGCGGTGCCCCAGTCGAAGGAGACGCCGCCGAGGCTCACGGTGTTGTGGATGCCGGAGGCGACGCCCTCGGAGTCGACGCCGCCGAGGCCGAAGACGTTGAGGAAGTTGTCGAAGTAGAGGCCCCACGCCTTCGCCACGACGGACGCGGCGAAGAACATCTCCAGGATGAGGTCCCAGCCGATGATCCACGCGAGCAGCTCGCCCATCGACGCGTACGAGAACGTGTACGCGGAGCCCGCCACCGGCATGTACGACGCGAACTCGGCGTAGCACAACGCCGCCAGGGCGCACACGACGCCGGCGATGACGAACGAGATCACGACCGACGGGCCGGTCTGCGTGGCCGACACCTGCGCGGCCTTCGAGAAGATTCCGGCGCCGATCACCACCGAGATGCCGAGGACCATGAGGTCCCAGGCGCCGAGGGTCCGCTTGAGCTGGCGCTGGGGCTCGTCGGACGCCGCGATCGTGGCTTCGATCGAGCGCCTCCGCATGAGCTGCATCGTTGAGGCTCCTTACTGGAGTGGTCTGTACCACCGGGTCTCGGCGGCCGGGAGACCTTACACCGCCCGGCTGCCTCCGTGAACGGGGTGTTCAGCGCTGCTCGCCTTGTCACCACCATCCCCCAGTCGGCCGCTCCCGGCGCGCAGAACGGCGTGCGTGGCGTCGTCGGCCCGCAAGAGCCGCGGGACGGCGGTCACGGCCTGGCGGCGTCGAGGTCCGCGGAGCGTGCGGTGATCCAGGCGTCCACGCGCTCCCACTGCTCGAAGAGCCACAGCTCCCGACCCTCGACGTCGGCAGGGAGGTCGCCGACGCGCACCAGGGTGCCGCCGAGCACGATCGTCTTGTCCATCGGCAGCTCGCGCCAGATGTCCTTGACCGTGACGAGACGGTCCAGGCCCGTGTGCGCGACGACCAGCACGGCGGCGTCGGGCGCGACGGCGTCGAGCGCGGACAGGAAACCGCCCGCGTGCGGCACCATGACGTGCGGCATGCGCTCGGCCCGGTCGGCGAGGGCGTCCTTGCCGTGGGCACGGAGCGCGTCGATCCGCTGCGCGCGGCGCCGGGGCGTCACGTTGCCCCCCTCGGGGAACAGCACGAGGGCGTCGCCGGGCCCCAGGTCGGCCGAGATGCGCGTGATGGTCTCCGCGGCGCCGGGCTGCCCCGATCTCCGCCGCGCGACGGGCGTGACGAAGGCCGCGGGCAGCCGGCCCAGGAGCACGTCGATCGCCGGGTCCCACTGGAGCGTGTCCTTGAGGACGATGGCGGGCGCGCGGCGGGCGCGACCGAGGAGGACGTCGACCAGGATGAACGAGTCCCCCGGACCGGCGTGCCGGCTGAGCACGAGGACGGGGACGTCGGGCAGCCTCGCCCCCTTCTCGACCTCGACGACGATGGTCAGCCGGAGCGTCCACCGCACCTGCCAGAAGAGGACGGCCAGCGCGGCCCGCGCCACGGCGACGTGCGCCCGCTGCACCCAGGGGCGGTGCATCGCCAGCCCGAACCCGGACGCCACCCACAGCCCGAACAGCACCACCAGTGCGGCGGCGTCCCACAGCACGTAGAACGACAGCATCCACAGCAGGCGCACCACCCGCAGCCGGCCCGGCAGCAGCCAGGTCAGCGCGGCGCCGACGACCAGGGCGAGCATGATCGACGTCGGCACCAGGAGCACCGCCAGCAGCACCACGAGCGGCGCCAGCACGACCCGCCGGACCCAGCGGGGCGGGGGCGCGATCACGGCTGCCCAGCCGCGTCCGGCGGCGTCGGCCCCGGTGCCGGTCCCGGCGGGGCTGCCGCGAGGTAGTCCCGCGCGGCGGCGTACGACTGGGCGATGCGTGACGCGGTGGAGTCCATGCGCCGGAACGCGCCGAGCTTCTCGTCCCCCGGCAGCGCGCCGCCGGTCGGCAGCACGTGCACGGTCGCGACCCGGCGGGCCTCCTCCAGCTCCCGGAAGTAGCGGTGCCGCCGCGCGATCTCGAAGCTCACGCGCGCGACGTCGGACGGCTTGGACGGGACGGTGAGCGGCTCCTCGACCCGCCCCACCTGCAGCACGTAGACCGTGGTCGCGCCGCGGCGCACGGCCTCGCCGAGCGGGATGGAGTTCACCATGCCGCCGTCCACGTAGTGCTCGCCGCCGATCTCGGTGGGCGGCAGCGCGCCCGGCACCGACGCCGAGGCGAGCACCGCCTCGACCAGCGGCCCGGAGTCGAACCAGTGCTCCGACGCCCGCTCGATGCTCGCCGCGGCGACCACGAGGGGCACGGTCAGGTCCTCGAAGGTGGTGCGCTCCCCCAGGGTGCCCGCGATGAGCCGGCGCAGCGCGGCCGGGTCGTACAGGTGGGTGCGGGACTTGGCGAGGCGGCCGAGCTGTCGGTACCAGGCCTCGCCGTAGACCTCGTTCGCCGTCGGGGACGCCCACGCGGCACCGAGGCGGTCGACGACGGCGATGCTCGGGTCGGCGGCGACCGCGGCGCCGTTGATCGCGCCGATCGACGTGCCGACCACGAGGCCGGGCGTCACCCCCGCCTCGAACAGCGCCTGCAGCATGCCCACCTGGACCGCCCCGCGCACCCCGCCGCCGCCGAGCACGAACGCCACCGTCATGGCCGCGATCGTGCCACGACGTCGCACCGACGGCATCGGGACGGCATCGGGACGGCATCAGCGCCGCACCACGGGTCGCGCTACTGGACGAGGACCTGCGCCTCGCCGATGGCGAGGGTCGACTCGCGCGTCTGGGCGGGCACGTCGATCGTGCCGGTCACCCCGCCGCCGGCCCACTCCACGGTCCAGTACGCCGTCCCCGTCACCGTGATGTTGCCGGAGCGATGGCTCTGCGCCCCGTCGAACCCGCACGTCGGGGACGGGCGGGCGTCGTTGCTCACGGCCTCCGACCAGGGGGTGCCGGGCGCGCGGTCGCCCGCGCAGGTCGTGCGGGCGTACAAGGTCCCCGTGTCGGCGTCGGTCAGGGTCCACTCGATCCGGCTCAGCGTGCCGTCGGCCGTGACGGTCAGCCCGCCGTCCGTCTCGCTGCGCGTGATCGGCCCCGTCGTGTTGTCCGCCGGGTTCGACACCCACAGCCACACCGGCATCCCGACGATCCCGATCGCGGCCCCGTCGACCTCCGTCGATGGGGGCGTCGAGCCGATCTCGCCCATCGTCAGCTGCATGCGCGCCACCGCGCGCTCCGCCAGCTCCAGCGGCGACGGGCCGACCTCCGTGGGCGGCGGGTCTTCCTGCCACAGGCGGAACGGCGCGCACAGGTACGTGTAGTTCTCGACGTCGTCGAGGCACTCGTCCTCGGGCGGCACGCAGGCGACGATGTAGCCCTCCGTCTTGCCGTCCCAGATCTTGTCGTCCTTCGGCGGCGGCGGCGAGATCAGCTTCATGTAGCACCCGCGCTCGCTGTTGTAGACGGCGCCGCTCTTCATGCACGGGATGACGTGCGAGCCGTACTTGCACTCGCGGACGGAGCCGTCGCCGCCTCCGTCGCCGCCTCCGTCACCGTCGTCGCCGTCCTCCCCCGGGCACTGCCCGTCGACCACGACGTTGCCGTCGTTGTCGGTGCCGCCATTACCGGTGCAGGGGGCGGCGACGGCGGGCGCAGAGGTCGCGACCGTCGGCGCGACGGCCGCGCCGGTGAACAGCATCAGCACGGCCAGGACCCGCGCCACCCGCCTCAGCACGACTGCTCCGTGTCCGCCTCGCGGCTGTCGATGCCCCATCGGTCCTCCCCGCGCGCGCTCATCGTGTAGACGACCGTGAACCGCTCCGGCACCCCCTCGGCCCGGGGGACCTTCGCCCCGTCCTCGTCGAGGGTCGTGACGCCGGAGGTGTCGTTGCAGACCTCGAGGGTCACCCGCTCGTCGCCCGGCGAGTCCCCGCCCGGGTCGAAGTCGCTGGCCTGCACGTCCGTGAAGGTCGCGGCGCCCTCGGTCTTCCAGCCGTCGGCGACGCGCTGCTCGTACGTCGTCCGCTGGGCCTGCCACTGCTCGTCGTCGGTCCAGAAGCCCTGCATCATCTGCCAGCTCGCGAAGCCGTCGTTGCCGACCTTCGCACCGAGGTCGTAGAAGTCCTGCAGCGTCTGCTCGGCGGCCTCGACAGCCTGCTGCTCGGCCGCGTCCACGGTGGGCGAGGGGCTCGGGCTGGCCGGCAGGACGGCGGCGGGTTCGTCGGCCTCCGGCGAGCAGGCCCCGAGGACACCGACAGCCACGACGAGCGCGCCGGCCACGAGGGCAGCGCGCGTCCGGGTCTGGTGCATGGGGATCCTCGGCTCGGGTGCCGCTCGATGCGCGCGGACACGTCGTGGGGGTGTGTCGCGCGCCAGGATAGCGCTCGAGCCCGCCGCGGGACGGAGGTGTC
>NZ_JBHTVC010000084.1:0-14955 GCF_042793275.1 Isoptericola sp. NPDC056578 | reverse complement strand
CCCCGTTAAACAACACCCCCAACTCGCCGCGCATCTTTTTTTTTTATTAGTTCACCGTGTTTTTCGGGGGGGCCGCCCCCCCCCCCCCCCCCCCGGGGCCCGCCCCCGCGGGCCGGCCCGCCGGGCCCAGGGGCGCCAGCCGCGCCCAGCAGTACAGCCCGTGGCGCACCTGGCGCGCACGGTCGGCGAGCTCGCCCAGCGCGACGAGCGCGGGTGCGAACCGGTCGGCGGCGGGTACGGCCCCGCCGCTCGAGGTCGCCCAGGAGCGCGCGACGGCGACCAGCCGGTCCGGGTCCGCGGCGGCCAGCGCCTCCGCGAGCTCGTCCGAGACGGCCACCACCCAGGGTCCCTCGTCCGTGCCGTCGACCAGGGCGCCGTGCCGCGGGTGCGCCGTGACCTCGGCGTACGGCCGCGCGCACAGCGCCTCCGCGACGCGCCCCAGCATCACGAACGGCTCCACCGCGGGCAGCCGGACGGTGTCGAAGAGCGGCCGGCCCGAGCCTCGCGCCAGCACGGACGGCCCCGCCTCCTGGTGGACCACCGTCGCGGCGACGGCGTCGGTGGGCGCCGCGAAGTAGTCGGTCACGAGCGGCGCGGCACCGTCAGCACGGCCACCGCGCGAGGCTCCTGGCAGCGCCCCCGACAGGTTCATGGGGACACGGTCGCACCCGGGTGCTACGGGCGCGTCACGGCGTCGTGACGGCTCGGGAACGGCTCGTCGGGACGGAGACGCCCCCGGCCGCCGGCCCTACGACGACGCGTGGCGCGGGAACGCCTGGCGGGCGACGAGGACCGCGACGAGCGCAACGGCGACGATCGCGGCCCCGGTCAGCGCCAGGGCGCGTGCCCCGGGACCGGCGACCACCGCCGCCCCCACCGCGGCGCCGAGCCCGATGCCGAAGTTCGAGGTCGCGTTGACGAACGCCCCGGCGACGTCCGCGGTGGCGCCCTGGGTGCGCAGCGCCGCGGCCTGGAACGTGGCGGGGATCGCGCCGAAGGCGGCGAGCCACACGCCCGCGGCCACGAGCACGCCGACGGTGCCCGGGAGGGCGAGGGCGAGCGCGACCAGGGACACGGCGATCGCTGCCATCGCGACGATCGTCAGGGCGCGCGGGCTCCGGTCGAGGTAGCGGGCGGCGCCCCAGAGGCCGACGAGCCCGAGAGCGCCGAACACCAGCAGCGCGGGGCCGACGGCCGGCTCGGACAGCCCGGCGGCGAGGAGCAGCACGGAGATGTACGTGTACACGGTGTACTGCCCGCCGAAGAGCACGGTGTTGGTGCCCACCACGAGCCCGAGCCGGGCGCGGCCGCGGCGGGCGGCCGCGGCGTCGCGCGGGGCGGCGGGCTCGACGGCGACCGACGGCAGCAGCCGCGCCACGAGCAGGGCGGTCACCGCGCAGACGGCCGCGAGCACGCCGAACGACCAGCGCCAGCCCACGGCGGCGCCGAGGGACGTGGACAGCGGGACGCCGAGCACGAATCCGAGCGTGCCGCCCGCGGTCACGAGCGTGAGGGCGCGGCCGGTGTACAGCGGGCTGACGAGGCGCGCGGCGTAGGCGATCGACACCGAGAAGAACACCGCGTGCCCCAGGCCGCCCAGCACCCGCGCGCCCGCCACCACGGCGTACGACGGCGCGACGGCCACCAGCAGGTTGCTCGCCGCGTAGGTGGCGAGCGTGGCGAGCAGCAGGGGCTTGCGGGCGAGCGAGCGGGTGGCGATCGTCAGCGGCACCGCGCAGGCGGCGACCACGAACGCGTAGACGGTGACGAGCAGCCCCGCCGTCGACTCGCTCACCCCGACGCCGCGCGCGACCTGCGGCAGCAGGCCGACCGGCAGCACCTCCGTGGTGATGGCCACGAAGTTGGCGACGCCGAGGACGGCGATCCCCGCCGCCGCGTCCCGGACGGTGCGGGCGGGGGCAGGGGAGGAGGACGTCACCGCCTCATCCTCCCATCGGCGGTCGTCGTGCGTCGTGGGCGCCCACCACCGTCAGACCGGCAGGCCGTGGCCGAACCGGAACAGCGGGTCGGCGGTGTCGAACGGGACGTCCTCGCGGGACGCCTCGACGGCGGCCGTCGAGCGGGGCAGGTCGAACGGGAGGCGGCCCTCTGCGGGCACGGCGGCGGTGAGGGCGTCGAGCAGCGCGGGGGTGGAGGCCCCGAAGTTCACGACCAGCGACCCGCCGTCGCCCAGCGCCTCGAGCACCGGGCCGAGGATCGCCGGCCGGTCGAGGTAGACGTCCACGACCGTCGGCACCTGCGCCGCGACCTCGGCCACGTGCGCGACGACGTCCGGGGGGAAGTCGAGCGAGCCGGCGTGGAAGAAGCCCTCGAAGCCGGGGCCGCGGTCCTCGTACGGCGCCTTGAGGCGCAGCAGCGCGACGTCCGCCTCGGCGGGGGAGGCGACGACGGTCACGCCCCCGATGCCGTCGACGTCGGACGTGCCCTCCACGTGGACCCGCAGGCCGCGGGCCAGGGGGAGACGTGCCGCGCCGCCGGTCGCGGACGCCAGCAGGGTCACGGACCGCGACTGGGCGCGGCGCCCGGCGGCCACGAGGTCCGGGTGCCCGACGACGGACGCGGCGGCGTCGGGGTCGACGTAGCGGGCGCCGTCGAACAGGCCCAGCTCGAGCTTCTCGCGCAGCAGGCGGGCGACCGACTCGTCGATCCGCGACTCGGCGACGCGCCCGGCGCGCACCAGCTCCACGACGAGCTCGGGGCACGCCTCGCCGCCGAGCTGGTCCGCGCCGGCCGCGAGGATCTTCTCCAGCCGGTCGACCGGTGCCAGGTGCTCGACGCCCCAGGCGCGGGCGGGGAACGGCTGGCCCAGGATCTCGGCGTCGGACACCAGGCCCCAGTCGGTGCACACGACGCCGTCGAAGCCGAGCTCGTCGCGCAGCAGGCGCGTGAGGATCTGACGGTTGAACCCGAAGCCGACCGGCTCGACCGTCTCGGGCCCGTCGCCGAGGTCCGCGTCGAGGCCCACCGGCATGCCGTAGTACGGCATCATCTGCCGCGTCCCGGCGGCGAGCAGCGCCTTGAACGGCTCGAGGTGCGCGGCGAAGCGGCCGCCCGGGTACACCTGCTCCCGGCCGTAGGCGAAGTGCGGGTCCTCGCCGTCCTGCTGGGGCCCGCCGCCCGGGAAGTGCTTGGTCATCGTCGAAACCGACCGCTCGCCGAACGTGCCGGGCAGGCCGGCCTCGAGGGCGACGTCGCCGGTGGCCTGGAACCCGCGCACGTACGCGGCGCCCATCCGGCCGGTGAGCTCCGCGTCCTCGCCGAACGTGCCGTTCGCGCGGGCCCAGCGGGGCTCGGTGGCGAGGTCGACCTGCGGGTGCAGCGCCGTCCGGATGCCGACGGCGAGGTACTCGCGGCGCGCGGCGTCGGCGTGCTCCTCGACCAGCCGCTCGTCGCGGGTGGCGGCGAGGCCGAGCGTCTCCGGCCACTGCGAGAACGGCCCGGACAGCAGCGCGGTGCCGGGGTTGTCCGTGAAGGCGTGCCGCGGGTCGGTGGACACCGTGACCGGGATGCCGAGCCGGGTGGACGCCGCGAGCTCCTGGAGCCGGTTGTGCCACCGCGCGAACTCGCGCGCGGTCGGGGGCGCCGCGAGCACGTTGAAGTGCGTCATCTGCCGCTTCACGACCATGTCGGTGGTGGCGGGCACGCCCATCGCGGACGGCCCCTCGGACAGCTCGCCGCCGGAGCCCACCTCGATCATGGTCTGGAAGAGCTGGCCCGCCTTCTCCTCGAGGGTCATGCGTCCGAGCAGGTCGGCGACGCGCTCGGCGACGGGGCGCGACGCGTCGCGGTACGGGGCGTCGGCGGGCGCCGGGGCGGTGGCGTCGGTGTCGTCGGTCATCAGCGGGCTCCTCGGATGAACAGGGTGGCCACGGCGCCGAGGGCGACGATGACCGCGGAGACGGCGAACAGGGCGGTGTAGTTGCTGCCGCCGGTGCCGATGGCGAGGAACGCCGGGGCGAGGGCCGGGGCCACGGACTGCGGCAGCGCGTTGGCGATGTTGAACACACCCATGTTCTTGGCGGCCTCGGTCTCGGCGTTGGGCAGCACGTCCGTGACCAGCGCGAGGTCGACGGCGAAGTAGGCGCCGAGGCCGGCACCGAACAGCGAGGCGCCCAGGTAGAGCATCGCGGGGCCCTGGACCAGGGCGAAGGTCAGCAGGCCGGCCCCCGCGAGCAGGGTGGCGACGACCACGAAGACCTTGCGGCGGCCCGTGCGGTCGGACAGCACGCCGCCCAGCAGGGAGGCGACCACCATGACGACGGCCTGCACGACCATGAGCCGCAGCTGCCAGCTCAGCGCCGTCGCGGTGTCGAAGCCGAACCGGTCGATGAGGAAGTACAGCTGGTAGGTGTTGTACAGCGCGAAGCCGAAGAGCATGAGGAAGCGGCCGAGGAAGGTCCACGCGAAGTCGGGGTGCTGCCGCGGCGAGACCCAGAAGCCCTTGAGGAACGCGCCGAGGCGGAAGGGGGCGACGTCGGCCCGGTCGAGGTGGCGGTCCTGGAGGACGGCCACGAGGGCGAGCACGCCGACGACGGCCAGGGCCGTGGGGACGACGAAGATCCAGATCTCGTCCGCCCCGGCCGCGGTGAACGCGAAGGCGAGCGCGATGCCGACCAGCGGCGCCAGCTGCTGGGCCATGCCGAGCAGGCTGGAGACGCGGGCGCGCTGGGTCTCGGCGACCTGGTCGGGCAGCAGCGCCTGGAGCGCGGCCTGGGTGCCGTTCATCGCGGCCTGCGTGACGGCCCACCCGATCACGACCATCCAGATCGCGGGCGCGAACGCGATGAGCAGGAGGCCGACGGCGCCGAGCAGCACGCCCCACAGCAGCCAGGGCCGCCGCATGCCGAGCCGCGACGTCGTGCGGTCGGACAGGGCGCCCGCGACCGGGTTCGCGACGAACGCGAAGAACGCGCCCACGCCGGTGACGAGGGCCAGGTTCGTGGCGCGGGTCTCGGGCGTGGACAGGGCGTCGACCTTGAGCGCCAGCGTGCTGACCACCGGCGTGAGCACCGCGATGTACAGCGTGAAGAACGCGAGGACGTAGGCGACGACCGTCCCGGTGCCCGCGGCGGCGCGGCCGGCCTCCGGGCTGCGGGTCGGGGACGCCGGGGACGGGCCGGTCGGTGCGGGGGCCTGAACGTCTGCCATGGACGACTCCTGATTCTCTGCCGGGCCCGCCGTCGGACCCGCCTGGCGACCAATGCCTACCGGCCGGTCGGGAAGTGAGGTTACCGCATGGTAGGTATTGGTGCCAAGGGTCCTGCTGGGGCGCGTGCGGGCGAACCGTCCCGTCCGGCGTGGCGGGCGAACGAGGGAGAATGGCCGACGTGAGCGACACGACGATCCAGGACGAGGCCGCGCCCCGCCGGGGCTACGCCAAGGGACGGGCCAAGCGCGAGGAGATCCTCCAGGCGGCGATCGTCGCGTTCGCCGAGGTCGGGTACCACGGCGCCTCCCTGCGGGAGATCTCGGCCCGCGTCGGCATCTCGCACCCGGGGCTGCTGCACCACTTCCCGACCAAGGCCGCGCTGCTGGAGGCGGTGCTGGAGCACCGCGACGCGGTGGACTTCGCGGACTTCGACACCGACGTCGAGCAGGGCCGCACCATGTTCGAGGCGCTCGTGCGCCTCGTGCAGCGCAACGCGCTGCGACGCCCCGTCGTCGAGGTCTTCACGGGTCTGGCCGCCGAGGCCACGTCCACCGACCATCCCGCGCACGACTACTTCGCGCGACGGTACGCGGACACCCTCGAGCGGGTCCGCACGGAGCTCGAGCGGCTCGCGGCCGACGGCCGGCTGCGCGACGGCGTCGACGCCGGGGTGGCGGCACGCACCGTCGTGGCGCTCATGGACGGGCTGCAGATCCAGTGGCTGTACTCGCTCGAGCGGCCGCGCGCCGAGCGCGTCGACATGTCCGCCGACCTGCGGGCCTACCTCGACCTGATCGTCGTCGACGCGGCCTGACGTCGTGAGCGCTCGATCGGTGTGGTCGGTGGTCCGGCCGGCACCGATCGAGCGCCCACAGGGTTCGGGGGGTCAGGCGTCGGCGGCCGCCACGAGCTGCTCGAGGGTGCCCCGGTCGAAGCCTGCCAGGCCGAAGTCGGCGATCACCGCGAGCGGCATGTCCGTGGCCATGGCGAGCATCGACGGGTCGATCGGCGTCGCCTCGAGGGCGGGCCGGATCATCGCCCCGGCGACCGGGTGGTCCAGCGCCTCGCCGAGCGTCGACAGCTCGTGCAGGGGGAGGGTGACGTCCTCGCCGACGACGTCGACCACGAGCTCGGCGCGCAGGTCGCGCGACGAGGCGCCCACGGCGACCCGGAACTCGCCGCCCTCGAGCGCCCAGCGGCGCAGCACGGGGTGCCAGTACGACAGGTCGCGGGCGTCGAGGTCGAACGTCACGACCCGCGACGCGTGCGGCTCGAGGTGCACCTTGGCGAACGCCTTGAGCTCGCGCTCGGGCCGCTGCACCTGGGCCTGCGGGTCCCCGACGTACACCTGGACGACCTCCGCGCCCGCGACGGCGCCGGTGTTGGTCACCCGGACCGACACGCGCACGCGGGTGTCGGGGCCGGAGCCGGTCACCTCGGCCGTGGCGTCGTCGTACGCGAACGTCGTGTAGGTCAGGCCGTGCCCGAACGGGTAGGCGACGTCGACCTTGCGGGCGTCGTACCAGCGGTAGCCCACGAGGACGCCCTCGCCGTACCGGACGTGGCCGAGCTCGCCGGGGAAGTTCCCGAAGGCGGGGGTGTCCTCGAGGCGCAGCGGGAGCGTCTCGGTGAGCCGGCCCGACGGCGCCACGGCGCCCGTGAGGACGTCGGCGACGGCGGAGCCGCCGGCCTGGCCGCCCAGCCAGCCGGTGAGCAGCGCGGGGGTGGCCTCCTGCCAGGGGGCCACCGAGATCGCCGAGCCGCCGGCGAGCACGACGACGACCCGCGGGTTCGCGGCCGCGACGGCGCGCAGCAGCGCGACCTGGTCGGCGGGCAGGTCGAGGTGGTCGCGGTCGTAGCCCTCGGACTCGTACGCGGCGGGCAGGCCGAGGAACACGAGCACGGTGCCCGCGCCGCGCGCCGCCTCGACCGCCTCGGCGACGAGGGTCTCGGGGGAGCGGTCCTCGGCCGGGCCCTCGGCCAGCGCGTAGCCCGGGGCGAACGGCAGGTCGGCGCCGGCGGCCGCGCGCAGCGCGGTGAGCGCGTCGTCGAGGCGGGTCGGGTTGACCTGCGAGGACCCGGCGCCCTGGTAGCGCGGGGTGCGGGCGAGCTCGCCGACGACGGCGGCACCCGCGAGGGCGTCCGGCGCCAGGGGCAGGAGGGGTGCGCCGTCGACGGGGTCGTTCCTCAGCAGCACCGTGCCCGCGGCGGCGGCCTCGCGGGCCAGCGCGTGGTGGGCGTCGACGTCGAACGTGCCGGGCGCGTCCTGCGCCGGGAGCGAGCGCGCGACGAGCTGCAGCACGCGGCGCGCGGCGGCGTCGACGAGGGACTCGTCGAGCGCGCCGGAGCGGACGGCGGCGACGACCTCGGCGTCGGTCCGGCCGCCGGACGACGGCATCTCGAGGTCGAGCCCGGCGGCGACCCCGGCGACCCGGTCGCGCACGGCGCCCCAGTCGGAGACGACGAGGCCCTCGAAGCCCCACTCGTCGCGCAGCACCGTGGTGAGCAGCCAGTCGTGCTGCGAGGCGTACACCCCGTTGACCTTGTTGTAGGCGCACATCACGGTCCAGGGCTGCGCCTTCGTGACGACGCGCTCGAACGCGGGCAGGTAGATCTCGCGCAGGGTGCGCTCGTCGACGTCGGCCGACACGCGCATCCGGTCGGCCTCCTGGTTGTTGGCGGCGAAGTGCTTGAGCGACGTGCCGACGCCGAGGGACTGGATGCCCTCGACCAGGGCCGTCGCGAGCTCGCCGGCCACCACCGGGTCCTCGGAGAAGTACTCGAAGTTGCGCCCGCACAGCGGCGACCGCTTGATGTTCACGCCGGGGCCCAGGAGGACGGCGACGTCGTTCGCGCGGGTCTCCCGGCCGAGGGCCTCGCCGACGCGGCGCAGCAGGTCGGCGTCCCAACTCGACCCGAGCGCGGCGGCGGTGGGGAAGCAGGTGGCGGGCACGCTGTTGCCGAGGCCGAGGTGGTCCGCGGTCTCGTCCTGCTTGCGCAGGCCGTGGGGGCCGTCCGTGACCATGACCGACGGGACGACGGTCGCGCCGTCGCGCTCGACCGGCTGCGTGTGCCAGAAGTCGACTCCCGAGAGCAGGGAGGCCTTCTCCTCGAGCGTGAGCGACGCGAGCGCGCGCTCGACGTCGAACGGGTCGGCGGGGTGCTCGGGGGTGCCGTCCGCTGCGGTGGCGGGCACGGTCTGGTCGAGGGTCACGGGGCGCTCCAGGGGTCGGCGACGGTGCAACGCCTGCAGCCTAGCAAAAAACCTACCGTTCGGTAGGCAACTGGAACGGCCGCCCGCGGTCGGGGGGAGCCCGCAGGCGTCAGATGGCGGCGGACCAGCGCCGCTCGACGACGTCACGCACGCCGGTCGCCAGGGTGCGGGACGTGCCGTCCGGCCCCAGGCCCGCCGAGCCGAGGAAGCGCTCGCGCGCGGAGTCGTCGTCGAGCACCCAGGTGACGACCTGCTCGGCGCCGTCCGTGCGGAGCCGGTCGACCGCGGCGGACAGCAGCCGCGAGCCGTGGCCGCCGCGCTGGTGCCGTGGCTCCACCTCGAGCGCCACGAGCTGGCCGGGGCCCACCGCCGCGAATCCGACGATCTCCGGCCCGTCGAGGGCGACGAGCACCGCGAAGCCCGGGCCCGGCGGTGCCGTGATCGCGCGCGCCCAGCGTTCGCGCATCGTGTCGGTGTCGAGCGCGTCGACGACGCCGTCGCCCAGCGCCACCTCGTGGGTCGCGCGCCAGGCGGACACCTGGACACGCGTGACGGCGTCCTCGTCGCCGGGGACTGCCGGGCGGACCGAGACGTCGGCCGCCTCGCGGAAGAGTGCCATCCGGCCACCCTAGTGACCGGGCGACCCCGTGCGGGTCGTCAGCCCCAGCCGAGGGCGCGCAGCCCCGCCGCGGTGGCGGCCGCCAGCACCACCACGAGGATGAACGGCGCGCGCAGCGCGAGGGCGATCGCCGCGACGGCGAGCGCGGGCACGCGCGCGTCGACGACGAGGGCCTGCCCGTCGGCGAACGTCTGCACGACGACGAGCGACACCAGGAGCGCCACCGTGACGAGCGTCGAGGTGCGCTGCACGCGGTCCGTCGCGAGCCAGTGCTCGGGGATGAGGTGGCCGGCGAGCTTGAGCGCGAAGCTGAGCAGCGAGGCGGCGAGGACGGTCACCCACAGCACGGTGGTGGTCATGCGGCCTCCGTCCGGCCGTCCGGGGTGCGCGGCGTCGCGACCAGGCCCACGGCGATCGCGACCGCCGCGGCGGCGAGCACGGGCACGCCCGCCGGGACGACCGGGATCAGCGCGGCGGTGACGACGACGGCGAGCGCCGCGACGACCTGCGCGCGCCGCGCGGCGAGCCGCGGCCACACGAGGGCCAGGAACGCGGCCCCGGCGGCGGCGTCGAGCCCCCAGGCGCGGGGGTCGCCGAGCGCGTCCCCGGCGAGCGCGCCCACCAGCGTGAACGCGTTCCACAGCACGAAGACGCCGACCCCGGTGACCCAGAACCCGGCCCGGGTGGCGGCCCGCTCCCGCTGGCCCACGGCCACCGCCGTCGACTCGTCGATGGTGAGCTGCGCCGCGGCGAGCCGTCGCCAGCCGCGCACCTCGAGCAGCGGCGCGACGACGGCGCCGTACAGCGTGTTGCGTACGCCCAGCAGGGTCGAGGTGGCCACGGCGGCGACGGGGGAGCCGCCCGCGGCGACGACGCCGATGAGGGCGAACTGCGACCCGCCGGAGAAGAGCAGCAGGCTCAGCGCCATGGTCTGCGGCACGCTGACACCGGCCACGACCGAGAGCGCCCCGAACGAGATGCCGTACAGGCCGGTGGCGAGCGCCACGCTCGCCCCCTGGCGGACGGCGGACCGCACCGCCGGGTCGCGCCCCTCTCCACGTGTCACGCCGGTAGGAAACCACGGCCCGCCCCGGCGCGGGAAAAACGTCCGTCGCTCAGAGCGCCACGTACACCGTCTCGAGGAACTCCTCGAGGCCCGCCTCCCCGCCCTCGCGGCCCAGCCCCGACTGCTTCATGCCCCCGAACGGGGCGCTCGCGTCGGAGACCATGCCGCGGTTGATCCCGATCATCCCGGCGTCGATCTCCGCCCCGACGCGCAGGGCCCGTTCCAGGGAGGTGGTGTAGGCGTACGCGGCGAGCCCGTACTCGGTGTCGTTCGCGAGGGCGAACGCCTCGTCGTCGTCGGCGAACCCGACGACGGGCGCCACCGGGCCGAAGATCTCCTCGCGCACCGCCCGCGCGTCCCGGTCCACCCCGGCGAGCACGGTCGGCTCGAAGAACGTACCGGGACCGTCGGGGCGGCCGCCGCCCGTGAGCACCTGCGCGCCACGGTCCGTGGCGTCGTCGACGAGCCCGGCCACCTTCTCGACGGCCCCGGCGTCGATGAGCGGGCCGACGTCGACGCCGTCCGTGTCGCCGCGCCCGACGCGCAGGCCGGCGAACCGGTCGGCGAGGCGCTGCGCGAACTCGCGGGCGACGGAGTCGTGCACGAGGAAGCGGTTGGCCGCGACGCACGACTGGCCGGCGTTGCGGAGCTTCGCGACGGTCGCGCCGTCCACGGCGGCGTCGAGGTCGGCGTCGGCGAAGACCACGAACGGCGCGTTGCCGCCGAGCTCCATCGACGTGCGCAGCACCTGGTCGGCGGACTGCTTGAGCAGCGCGCGCCCGACGGCGGTGGAGCCGGTGAAGGACAGCTTGCGCAGCCGGTCGTCGGCGAGCAGCGGCGCCACGAGGTCGCCCGAGCTCGCCGTGGGCACGACGTTGACGATGCCGCGCGGGAGCCCGCGGTCGGCCGCCTCGGAGCGGATCACCTCGGCGACCAGCATCGTCGTGAGCGGGGTCTGGTGGGCGGGCTTGATCACGACCGTGCAGCCCGCCGCGAGCGCCGGGCCGATCTTGCGCGTCGCCATGGCGATGGGGAAGTTCCATGGCGTGATCAGCAGCGCCGGGCCGACGGGGCGCCGGTGCACGAGCTGCCGGTTCGCGCCGGCGGGAGCCGTGCGCACCAGGCCGTCGGCCCGGACGGCCTGCTCGGCGTACCAGCGCAGGAAGTCGGCGCCGTACGCGACCTCCGCCCGCGCCTCCGCGAGCGGCTTGCCGCACTCGGCGGTGATGAGCGAGGCGACGGCGCCGCTGCGCGCCACGAGCCGCTCGTAGACGGCGCGCAGCAGCTCCGACCGCTCGCGCGGCGCGACGGCACGCCACGCGGGTGCGGCGTCGGCGGCCGAGGCGAGCGCGCGGCGACCGTCCTCGGGGGAGGCGTCGGCGACGTCGAACAGCACCTCGCCCGTCGCGGGGTCGGTGACCTCGAACGTCCGCCCGCCCGAGGCCGCGGTCCACTGACCGTCGGCGAGCATGCCGGTCGGCAGGTGGGCCACGAGCGCGGGGGACAGCGAGCTCATGCCCCGAGTATGCACAGGGGTCGGTCCGCTCGACACGGGGAGCGGATGACCTTCGCCCCCGGCGCCGTTCCCTACGATCGGCGGATGGGCGACGGGCGGGACGGGGGCGAGGTGACGCTGCTCCTGCTCAACGGGTTGCCGGGCGCCGGCAAGTCGACCGTCGCGGCGGCGCTCGCGGCCGGGCGGCCCGGCACGCTCGTCCTCGACGTGGACGTGGTCCGCACGCTGATCTCCGGCGACCCCGCCCGCGCGGCGGAGCCCGCCCGGCGCCTCGCCCTCGACATGGCGCGCTCGCACCTGCGGGCCGGCGCGAGCGTCGTCGTCCCGCAGCTCGTGGCGCGACCCGACCAGGTGGCCCGTTTCGCGGACGCCGCGGCGGACGGCGGGGCGCGGTTCGTCCACGCGATCCTGCGGGTCTCGCCGGCGACGCTCGGGCACCGGGTGGCGGCGGACGGTGCTGCCGGCCGTGCGGCGCACCGCGCCGACCTCGACGCCGCCGCCCTGGGCGCCTACGCGGCGGGCCTGCGCGAGGTGGTCCGCACGGCGGGCGCGGTCGAGGTCGACGCCGACGCGGCGGGCGTCGCCGACCTGGCGGCCCGGCTGGGGCGGTTGCTCGACGGGTGAGTCCGGTCCGTCGGGCGCGGTCGCGCCCGGTACGGTTGACCTCATGACGCTCGCCCTTGCCGCCGCGCGCCCTTTCGGCGCCGTCCTCACCGCGATGGTGACCCCCATGACGCCCTCGGGCGACCTGGATCTGGATGCGGCGGTCAAGGTGGCGAAGCGCCTGGTGGACGACGGCAACGACGGGCTCGTGCTGTCGGGGACCACCGGCGAGTCGCCGACGACGCACACCCCGGAGAAGGCGGACCTCGTGCGCGCCGTCGTGGACGCGGTCGGCGACCGGGCGTACGTCCTCGCGGGCGCCGGGTCCAACGACACCGTGCACGCCGTGCGGATGGCGGAGCAGGCGGCGGAGGCGGGCGCCCACGGGCTGCTCGTCGTCTCGCCGTACTACTCGCGTCCGTCGCAGGAGGGCCTGTACCGGCACTTCGCGACGGTCGCCGACGCCACCGAGCTCCCCGTGATGCTGTACGACGTCCCGGGGCGCACCTGCGTGCGGATCGCGGCGTCGACCTACGAGCGCATCGCGCGGCACCCGCAGGTCGTCGCGACGAAGGACGCCACCGGTGACGTGTCGTCCGTCGCCCCCCTGGCGGCCGCGACGGGCCTCGCCTGGTACTCGGGCGACGACAGCCTGCTGCTGCCGTTCCTGTCCATGGGCGGCGCCGGCGTCGTGTCCGTCTCCGCGCACGTCGTGGGCGGGGCGTTCGCCGAGGTCGTGCGCCGCTGGGACGCCGGTGACACCGCGGGCGCCCTGCAGGCGTACCTGCCCACCGTGCCCGTCATCGAGGCGCTCAACGGCGCCGGCGCGCAGGCCGTCATGGCCAAGGCCGCGCTCGAGGTGCTCGGCGTGCTCGACAACCGCGAGCTGCGTCTGCCCAACGTGGCCGCCTCCGAGGACGACGTCGCGCAGCTGCGCGACGCCCTCGCGACGGCGGGCTACCTGAACGACGGCGTCCGTGCGGGCGCCACCACACTTCCGTAAGACCGACCGGCCTGGAGGCCCCGTGAGCCACCCTCACCCCGAACTTCCCCTGCCCCCCGCCCTGCCGTCGAAGGGGCTGCGCATCGTGGCCCTCGGCGGCCTGGGCGAGGTGGGCCGCAACATGGCCGTCCTCGAGTACGAGGGGCGCCTGCTCGTCATCGACTGCGGCGTCCTCTTCCCCGAGGACCACCAGCCCGGCGTGGACCTGATCCTGCCGGACTTCGAGTACATCAAGGACCGCCTCGACGACATCGAGGCGATCGTCCTCACGCACGGGCACGAGGACCACATCGGCGCCGTGCCCTACCTGCTGCGGCTGCGCCGGGACATCCCGCTCGTCGGCTCGCGGCTCACCCTCGCGTTCGTCGAGGCCAAGCTCAAGGAGCACCGCATCAAGCCGGTGCTGCGCGTCGTGGCCGAGGACCAGACCGAGCGGTTCGGCCCCTTCGACTGCGAGTTCGTCGCCGTCAACCACTCCATCCCGGACGCGCTCGCCGTCGCCGTCACGACCGGAGCCGGCACGGTGCTGCACACCGGCGACTTCAAGATGGACCAGCTGCCGCTCGACGGCCGCATCACGGATCTGCGCGCCTTCGCCCGGCTGGGCGAGAAGGGCGTCGACCTGTTCATGGTCGACTCCACCAACGCCGAGGTGCCCGGGTTCGTCACCAACGAGGTCGAGATCGGCCCGGCGCTGGACGCCGCCTTCGCGCAGGCGGAGAAGCGGATCGTCGTCGCGTCGTTCTCCTCGCACGTGCACCGCGTGCAGCAGGTGCTCAACGCCGCCCACGCCCACGGGCGCAAGGTCGCCCTGGTCGGCCGCTCGATGGTGCGCAACATGGGCATCGCCGCGGAGCTCGGCTACCTCGACGTCCCCCCGGGTGTCCTTGTCGAGCTCAAGCAGGCCGCGAGCCTGCCCGACGACCGCATCGTCTACATGTCCACCGGGTCGCAGGGCGAGCCGATGGCGGCCCTGAGCCGCATGGCCAACGGCGACCACAAGGTCCAGGTCGGCCACGGCGACACGGTGATCCTCGCGTCGTCGCTCATCCCGGGGAACGAGAACTCGGTGTTCCGGGTCATCAACGGGCTCACCCGTCTCGGCGCGCGCGTCGTGCACTCCGGCAACGCCAAGGTGCACGTGTCCGGCCACGCGAGCGCCGGCGAGCTCCTGTACTGCTACAACGTGCTCAAGCCGAAGAACGTCATGCCGGTGCACGGCGAGGTGCGTCACCTCGTCGCCAACGGCGCGCTCGCCGTCCGCACCGGCGTGCCCGCCGACCGCGTGATCCTCGCCGAGGACGGCGTCGTCGTCGACCTCGTGGACGGCAAGGCGTCCGTCGTGGGCGCGGTGCCCTGCGGCTACGTCTTCGTCGACGGCTCGACCGTGGGCGCGGTCACGGAGAACGAGCTCAAGGACCGCCGGACGCTGTCCGAGGAGGGCTTCGTCTCCGTCTTCGCCGTCGTCGACACCGCGACCGGCAAGGTGATCGCCGGCCCGCAGATCCTCGCCCGCGGCATGGCGGAGGGCAACGCGGTCTTCGAGGAGATCCAGCCCGACGTCGTCGCCGCGCTCGAGAACGCGATCGCGGGCGGCGCCACCGACACCTACCAGCTGCAGCAGGTGATGCGCCGCGTCATCGGGCAGTGGGTCAACCGCCGCCTGCGCCGCCGGCCGATGATCGTGCCGGTGGTCGTCGAGGCCTGACGGGCCGGCCGCCCTGGTCAGGGCGCACGAGCGGCGGGGCCGCGCCAGTATGCTGC